>JBGOTC010000300.1:0-3735 GCA_041476305.1 Terriglobia bacterium | reverse complement strand
CCAAAGAGCGTTTGTACCGGCTCTCGGCAAAATCGCGTATATTGATTCCCTCCACCTGTTGCAAGAGATAGATCCAAACCTTATCCAATAATTACATGTCTTGTGACGAATCTGGTAATCATCATGTTCCCGTTTAAAAGGACATCGTTAGGCCAGCGGACATCCGGCTGCAGGCCGGAGACCTCGGCTACAGCATCGCGCGCGGCAAGTCCGGCGGCGAGCGTGAGCGCGGGGGCCTGTGCGGGAGTCAATGCCGGACGCAAAAGGATGCTGAGGTACACGCCGCTGGACTTCTCGGAATGCCAGACACGCCCGGTGCGGCCACGCCCCGCGGTTTGCTCTTCGGCGATAACAATCGTTCCGTGGGGCTCGCCCTGCTGGCCCAGCTCGAGGGCGACGCGATTCGTGGAGTCCACCTTGAAGAAATGGACGATGCGCTTCGCAAAGGGCGTGCCCTGCAAGCTGCGCCGCAGCAAATCTGGGACGAGCACATCCGGCAGGCGCTCAATGCGATAGCCGCTGCGGGGATGGCCCTTGACGCGGACGCCAAGTTCGCGAAGACGCGTGATCCAGCGCCAGACCGTTGAGCGCGTAACGCCAATTTCGTCTGCTATTTTCTCGCCGCTGATGGCCAGCATGGGGCTATCGGAAAGCAAGGCAAGCAATGCGTCCAGATGCTTGTCCGTTGTTCCGGCGGTGGTCCGTGAAATCGTTCGCGGCGGCATAATTTATTCGGATTTGAGAACTACTCCATGTGCTCAAGCGCCCGCAGAGTCACCCTGAAGCTGGGCGATGCGGTCTGTCACTTTCTTTTGCTCCAATTGATTTTCAACGAGTGCGGCCCTCAACTTCTCCACGATCTGGGCCGGAGCGCGGCTGAGAAAAGTCTCGTCAGCCAATTGTTTTGCCTTAGAGGCATTGTTACTCGCGATTCGTTCCAGTTCCTTGCGCAAACGGGCGAGCTCCGCCTTGGTGTCCACCGCTTCACCGTAAGGAATGCGGAGATCGAAAAGCGCCGTGGAGCGGATGGCGCCGTCCTCGGAATTCAATCGAGTTGATGAGAATCGCAGTTCGGAGAGAGAGGCGAGCCTCACCATCGGATCCACATTCTTCTGAAAAAGCTCAAGCGCGGCAGGTTTCCCGACCGAAATCTCCGCTACGACCTTTCGCCTGGCATCGAGCTTCATCTCCACACGCAGACTTCTGACAGCCACAATCACTTCTTGGAGGAGTGCCACGTCGTCTTCGGCCTGGGCATCACTCCATATGGATAGCGGCGCGGGAAATGCCGCAAGGGAGATAGACCGCACGCCTGTGGCTTGGGGGAATTGATGCCAGAGCTCCTCCGTCAGGAAGGGCATAAAAGGATGCAGCAAGCGCAGAGCGGCTTCAAAGATCGCGAACATGTTGCGCCAGGCAGCGCGTGCAGCCTCACGGTCCTCTGAATGGAGTCGAGGTTTGCACCACTCGATATACCAATCGCAGAAATCGCCCCAGAAGAAATGATAAATCTCGTGAGCAGCCTCGTGAAAACGGAATTCACGAAGGGCATCATTTACACGCGGGACGATGCGCGCGAAGCGGGAGAACATCCAGCGGTCCACCAGAGGCAATTCGCCTCCCGCGCGATGCGGGGCCGCGGTACGCGATGCCGGGGAGGCAAGTTCCTCAAGAGTGTCGCCAGCGGATTCAAACTTTTCAAAATTCAGGAATATGAATCGGGCGGCATTCCAAATCTTGTTGGCAAAGGCGCGGTAGCCCACGACGCTATCCTCGCCGAGCGCGATGTCTGTGCCGGGCGCGGCCTTAATCGCGAGCGTAAACCGCAACGCGTCCGTGCCGTGCTTTTCAATCCAATCTAGGGGATCCACGACGTTGCCGCGCATCTTGGACATCTTTTGTCCGTGTTCATCGCGCACCAGCGAGTGCAGGTACAGCTCGGGAAATGGAGCCCGACCCGTGAGGTGCAGGCCCAGCATGATCATGCGGGCATCCCAGAAGAAAAGGATGTCGTAACCGCTGATCAGTAAATTCGTGGGATAGAAGTCGCGAAGGTCCGAAGTGTCATCGGGCCAGCCCAGAGTTGAAAACGGCCACAGGCCAGAGCTGAACCAGGTATCGAGGACATCAGAATCCTGCTCGAGGGTCTCGCCGCCGCACTTATCACATTTCTTTGGGGGGCTGGCGGCGCGGGCATGGCCTTCCACCATTTCAACATCGGAATTCAAAGCGGGCATCATGGACTTGCACTTGGCGCAATGCCAGATGGGGATGCGGTGGCCCCACCAGAGTTGGCGCGAGATGCACCAATCGCGGATATTGGCCATCCAATCGAGAAATATCTTGCGCTGGTTTTCCGGCACGATGGAGATCTTGCCGGCTTCCACAGCCTCGACGGCCTTTGCGGCGAGGGGCTTCATCTTGCAAAACCATTGCGTGGAGATACGCGGCTCAACAACGGTCCTGGAGCGGTCGCAAATGCCAATCGAGTGCGTGTGATTCTCCACGCGTTCGAGCAAACCCTGCGCCTTCAGGTCCTCGACAATTTGTTTCCGCGCGTCGAAACGATCCAGGCCTGCATATGGCCCGGCGGCGTCATTCATGTGGCCGTCTTCAGTCATCACGTCGATTTCGGGCAGGTTGTGCCGTCGCCCAAGCTCGAAGTCGTTTGGATCGTGCGCCGGAGTGACTTTCACCGCTCCGGTCCCAAATTCGCGGTCCACCGCATCATCCGCGACGATGGGAATTTCACGCCCGAGCAGCGGCAGGAGGATTTTCTTGCCAACCAGTTGTCTGTAGCGTTCGTCACCGGGATGCACAGCAACGGCGGTGTCGCCGAGCATCGTCTCGGGCCGCGTGGTGGCGACAATAATGCTTTCCTTCGTGCCCATGACCGGGTAACGGATGTGCCAGAGATTTCCCTGCCTTTCTTCGTGAACCACTTCCAGATCGCTGAGTGCGGTCATGCAGCGCGGGCACCAATTGACGATGTAGCGCCCGCGGTAGATGAGCCCCTCCTTGTAGAGCCGGAGGAATGCCTCGAGTACGGCGCGGTAAAGCGGGGGATCGAGAGTGAACTTTTCCCGGGACCAGTCGCAGGAATCTCCCAACCGTATCATCTGTTTCTTGATGGCCCCGCCGCTCGAGGCTTTCCATTCCCACGCGCGGCGTTCAAATTCCTGGCGGCCAAGTTGTATCCGTGTCAGATTCTCCTTGGCGAGTTCTCGTTCCACGACCACCTGGGTGGAAATTCCGGCGTGATCCATGCCGGGGAGCCACAACGTCCGGTGCCCGAGCATGCGGTGCCAGCGAGCAAGCACGTCAATCTGGACGTGTTCGAGCATGTGGCCGATGTGAATGTAGCCGGTGACGTTCGGCGGGGGAATTACGATGCAAAAAACGGGTCCCTCGCGGCTTTCCTCGGCGCGGAAGAGACCGGTCTCCACCCAGCGCTCGGCCCAGCGCCTTTCAATCAGTTGAGGCTCGTACGCTTTGGGGATTTCTCGGCCCATAGGGGCACGGAGCGCTCAGCGACAGCTCCGGTGGAGCAAACACTATACGGGCGGCGTGAGCGCGGCGTCAATTGCAGCTCGGAATATGCGGGAGAAAAATCGGCGTGCTACTCAGAATCGAGTTGGCGGCGGACCAGCGATTCAACGACAGGCTTGAGGATTTCGCGATTGATGATTTCCATGAGCTGCGGCTGCATGCGGTCGATGACGCGCGAGACGATTT
>JBGOTC010000299.1:0-3745 GCA_041476305.1 Terriglobia bacterium | reverse complement strand
TGTTTCATGCATTCCTTGAAGGCCAGTGAACCGGCAATCTTGAAGGCCATGTCGGAGGAGTCCACGTCGTGATACTTGCCGTCATAGAGGATGGCGCGGAAATCCACGACCGGAAATCCCGCCAGGTACCCGCGCTCGGATGATGCGCGGATGCCCTTCTCCACTGATGGAATAAAATTCTTGGGAATGGCGCCGCCGAAAACATCATCCACAAACTCGAAGCCGCCGCCGCGCGGCATCGGCTCCAGTTTGATGCGGCACAACCCGAACTGTCCGTGGCCGCCGGTCTGTTTCTTGTGCTTTCCTTCCGCGTCGGCCTTGCCGCGGATGGTCTCGCGGTAGGGCACCTTGGGCGGCTTCAGGATCAAGTCCACGTGGTAGCGTTTGCGGAGTTTTGCCACCACCACTTCAATGTGCTGTTGTCCGGAACCCGCCAGCAAAAACTCCTTCGTCTGCGGGTCGCGCGAAAAGCGCAGCGCCAGGTCCTCTTCCAGCAGGCGGTGGATGGATTGTCCGATCTTGTCCTCGTCCGCGCGCGTCTTCGGTTCAATCGCGAAGGTGATGGAAGGTTCCGGGATGCGCACCGGCGGATAAAAGATGGGCGCCACCTTGTCTCCCAGAGTGTCTCCAGTCAGCGTGTCCTTCAGTTTCGCTACTGTGCCGATGTCGCCGGCGTGGAATTCCGGCACATCCGCTGCCGTCTTACCCTGCATCACCTGAATATGTTGCAGCCGCTCAGAAGTGCCGCGATTGTAATTCACGACCGTCGCGTCCGCCTTCAACACACCCGACATCACCTTGAAATAGCTGATGCGCCCGGCAAACGGATCGGCCAGCGTCTTGAAGACGAATATCGAAACCGGTTCGGAATCGGCGATCTTGCGTTCCACCGATTCGCCCTTGCGCTCCGGTTGTGTGAAGCCGGCCACTTTCCCGCGCGCTGAGGGATCGGGAAATACTTCCACAATAAAGTTCAGCAGGGATTCGCTGCCGATGTTCGGCAGCGCCGCCGTGGCCAGCACCGGAAAGATGCGCCGCGACATCACACCCAGCTTCAACCCCTTGAGCAGGTCCGCGGGCGGGAGCGTGCCTTCCTCAAAAAACTCCTCCATCAGTTTGTCGTCGCCCTCCGCGACCATCTCCACCAGTTTCTCGTGCGCCTCTTTGGCCGCCTCCGCCAGGTCCGCGGGGATCTCTTCCACCTTGGCCTTGCCATCGCCGCCGGGAGTGTAAATGTGGGCCTTCATGTTGATCAGGTCCACCACACCGCGGAATCCTTTCTCCTCGCCGATCGGCAGTTGCACGGCGACCACGCCGCGGCCGAACACTTCCTGGATGGACCCGAGCGACCGCGCGAAGCTCGCCAGTTCGCGGTCCATCCAATTGATCACGAACGCGCGCGGCAATTCATTTTCGGTGCAGAAATCCCAAACTTTCTCGGTGACCACCTGCACGCCGGAGTGTGCGTCCACCAGGATCAACGCGTTGTCTGCGCCGATAATCGTGGCGCGTGTATCGTTCACGAAGGTGCTGTAGCCCGGCGTATCGATGATATTAATCTTTGTCTTTTCACTTTGCCCCGGCGCGGCCCATTCGGCGTAGGCCAGCGCGGATTGGATGGTGATTTTGCGCGCGATCTCCTCTTCGTCCCAGTCCGTGACCGTGTTCCCTTCCGCAACCTTCCCCTGCCGGGGGGTCATCCCGGCGGTGAAGAGCAACGACGACACCAGTTGCGTTTTTCCGGTGTCGCCGTGGCCGACAATGCCGATGTTTCGGATGGACTGCGTGTTATAGGCTTTCATGGGCGTCCCCTGTACGGTTGGAGGATGGAGCTCGCCGCCCGCCATACAGTTTGGGCCGGCGATGAGCCCCGAAATGGCGGATGCTAGCACGTTGCTGCGCGGTCGGGCAATCCGTGTAGAATCCCCAGTCGGGTGATGAGGTCTATGCGAAATCGAGCGCCATGGTTGATATCTCTGGCGGCCCTGGCCGGCGCGGCCATCCTGGCGCAGGGCGCCGCTGTCCCCATTTCCGAAGAACATCACCACCACTTGATGATTCAGAACTCGTACGTGAATGCCTATGCCGTCGAACTACCTCCCCACGAATCCACGCTGCTTCACCAGCATGACTACGACTATGTCTATGTCGTACTCGGGGATGCCGACGTCACCAACGCTGTTGTGGGAAACCCGGTTGTGAAGCTGCATCTTGCCGACACCACTGTGAATTTCAGCCGCGGCCCTTTTGCGCATGTGGCTGGTAACGCCGGCGACTCGCCATTCCGCAACGTCACGATTTCACTGCTTCATCCGCAGGGGGAGGTCAAGGCCTACTACCCTTCCCTGAACGCGGCGATGGATGCCGCAAGAAAACAGAAAACATCCACGGACAAGACCTCGACCGAGGTAATTACGGTCCCTTTGTTGGAGACGAATGAAGTCCGCGTTGACGCGGTTGTATTTTCCCGCGGCAAGACCTGGGCATCCACGAGCGAACACGACCGCCTCATTGTCATCCTGAACAAGTCCAGCATGTTCGTGGAGCCCGTGGACAAGAAGAAAACGAGATTCCCCTCCGGGGAAATGCACTGGGTGCCCGCAGGAAAAAGTTGGTCGGTGCGGAACAAGGCGCCGAGGGACGCGAAGGCCGTGGTGCTTGAATTCAAGGACAGCAGCGTGCAGCCGTTTAGCGGCAGGCCCCGTTAGGGATCAGGCGGTGGTAAAAAACGATCCATCGGGCATCACGTATCCATAGGCCATATTCGGCGTGTTGAACGCCGCTGCGGGCTGCCCCTCCCGGTTGAGAAGGATCAATCCCCCCGTGCCCTTCGCCCGCGAGGCCAGCAGGCGGATCGACGCGTCCGCGGCGTGCTGCGGTTGTTTGATGCGGTCGCGCAGCAAGTCCACCGCGGTCTTTGCCATCACAATTTTCATAATGGCTTCTCCATAGCCCGTGCACGACACACCGCCCGCCTCCACATCCGCGTAGCAGCCGCAGCCGATCAGCGGTGAATCTCCCACGCGGCCGGCGCGCTTGCAGCAGGTTCCTCCTGTGGAGGTTCCCGCGACGAGACCGCCGTCTTGATCCAGCGCCACCGCACCGACGGTGCCGCCTTGGTGGATGTGATTCTGCTCATCATGCCCGCCATGATGGCACTGCTGCCAGGCTGCGCGTTCGCGAGGGACAATCAGCTCTTCCGGATCGCACAATTCCAACCCCTGCTCCAGGGCAAATCGCTCCGCGCCCTCGCCCACCAGCAACATGTGCTCGCGCGAATCCATCACTCGCCGCGCCAGCCGAATCGGATTCCTGAGGCGCTGCAATGTGGCCACCGCGCCGGACTGCAAGTTTGTTCCATCCATCAAAATGGCGTCGAGTTCAACACGGCCGTCGCGATTCAAGTGCGCCCCCGTGCCGGCATCAAAGATGGGATCATCTTCCAGGACAACAATCGCCGCTTCCACCGCATCCGCAGCCGCGCCTCCACTCTGCAGAATCGCCCAGCCCGCTTCGAGCGCGCGACGGCACCCCTCCTTGCACGCCGCTGTAGCATGCTCGGGTATCGTCCAGGCGCCGCCGTGAACAATCAGGGATGGCTTCATAGTGTACGCGCGATTCGCGGAAATAAATTGTGGTTGAGGATCAGGTTGGGTCTCCGCCCGCAAAGGGGCGATTCGGATTGGGCATCAGTCAGCGTCGTGAATGGTCTTGAGCTTGACCACTTCAAATTCCTTCACGCCCA
>JBGOTC010000298.1:0-3746 GCA_041476305.1 Terriglobia bacterium | reverse complement strand
GCTGGTGAAGTTCTAGGCGGAAATTGTCTCGTGAATGATTTTCTCGACGAGGGGAAGGTGGCGGAGCAGTCCGGGATCGAAAAAGTGTTCGTAACTCTTTATGTCCGTGGCGATGATCTGCAATCGCTTTCGAAACGGGGGTAGCGGAGCAGAGGGATGAGCATCGATTAGAGAAGCGCTACCGCCAGCCGGATCTGCAGGCTTGCATGCGAATTCAACTGAAATACTGATTCGCGAAGGTGCGCGGGGGCTGGATGTCGAGCCCCAATGAATTAAGTCCGGGCCCCAACCGAGGTACGAGCCTGCCGGAGCGGGCAATGCCTTGCTGTTTTGCAGGAGTTTCACGGCGTCGTCCACGGTGAAGGTTTCTTTGGACCAGAATTGATCCGAGATTGGTCTCGTTTCGTTGTTGCGCGGCACCACATACATGCACCCGTTTTCGAGAGTGGCGTCGTTGAGTGGGAGCCATACCGTAACCTTCTTGATGGGCGTCGGCCCGTCCACATGCGGGCGCCAACCCTTTGAGCTGGCCGGGACATAATGCCCCCAACAATGAGGAAGCTGGTGGTAGTCCTCTCCCAGCGCTCCCCTCAGAAACCTGACAATGGTGGGCCCGCGAAAGGCGCGCCAAAACTCGTCGTAAACAAAACAGAAGGTGGGATGCCAGCCGGCAGCCTGAGTGGCCTCGAAGCAGGACCTCATTCGATTAACGAGTGAGTCCGCGACAATCGGTGGCATTTGGAAATAGCCGGAAGCGGCGAGCATTTGCAGCGGACCTTCCGCGCTGGCAGGGTCCACACCAGGCTTCTCGAATGATTCGCTTTGCCCGGTACCACAGACCGCCATTCGGGGATTTAGTTCACGCCAATATTGCGCGTCGAGAGCGTTCTTCACCTGGGTATGCAGTTCGGGAGGTTCAAGAAGCGCGCGCGCACGCAACTCCATGACCGCATTCATCAACTCAGGGGACTTCGGGTCCATTCATCACCTGCCGCTGTGCGCAAGCGCCGGATTCTCCGCGAATGACAGCGAAGCGAGGGGCGCCGCAGAGGATCATACGACGATTTTGGATTGAAGGATATTGGTACCCGGCACAGGGTAATCGGAGCGAAGGGCATTGAAATCCCACGCATTGCGATAATGGATTGAGGAACGTAGACTAGCAAAACCCGTGCCCGGGTGGCGGAATGGCATACGCGGAGGACTTAAAATCCTTTGCCCTTAACAGGGCGTGTGGGTTCGACCCCCACCCCGGGCACCACAAACCTTTGACAGAATTGACCTAAGCCGAGGCCGCTTTCGGCTCATCCGCCGCCTTGCAAACCACCGCCGCTCTCGGGGCGGTAGTGGTACCATTCGGAGCTCTATTGTGGCCTTCCAACGAATTCACCGCGTCGCGTTTGTATGGACGCGTCCGACCAGCCCCTGCGAAGATCATCGGACTTGCCTTCGGCGTCAGCTACTTCCTGATTCAGAATAGCGGATCACTCGAGGCTGATCTGACGCTGCCGGTCGCCGCCCCCACCGGCAACTAGGTAGGCTAGGGCGCTACGCTTGATGGCCCCTGGGTTCCTGGATTAATGATCGTAATCAGGCGGGAAAGGTGGAAGCACCATTGGGCCGATCAGCCTGCATGTGTTCGGGATCGCTCCGGACCTCAAGCGCAGATTTTCCTCGAATGGGTCGAAACACGCCGTCTCGCGCTTCTGGATCCCATATAGCAACAGATCTCGCTCCCCGCCTTCTGGTCGGTTGCGCAAGGCAATAAACCTCTCCAAGTTGTTCTGCATCCTCTTCAAGAGGATTTCTCGAAGTGCTTTAATCACGTTCTTTTCCGATTCCGTTTGGGCCTCAGCGTCGGCAACGTTTATTGAAGCCACCGCCGAGTCTCTGAACTGTGCCATGGACCTCTTGAGAACCGATTCGTCGCGCTCAATGGCCTTCAGTGCAAGGAAGGCGGCCTTTCCAAAGGGCTCACTAACCTTCGGCATGGCCGGTTTCTTCTGAACGGGTGGCGTTTGGCCCATCGCACAGGTCGTGGTAAGGATGACAATTTTCAATATTCCCACGACAAGGACTCTTCTCGTCATGGCGCGCCGCTCCTCGGGTGCTGTCTGTGGTGCCACCCTGTGTTAATGTTGGGTGTTAGCAGGTGCGACGTGGTGCTATCAAGTGCAGTTGTGAAGGCCCGTGCTCACCGTATGTCTATGCAGCCCACCAGATATCACTACGCCGCTCCTATACACTTCTCATAGCATATCGCCATCGTGTCATGTAGAGGACTTAAAGTCCTGTGCCCTTAACAGTGCGTGTAGGTTCGACCCCCTCCACGGGACCAAGACTTCACAATTGTATTTGCATCGAAAGATAATGCGGCGTCTTGATTGGCGCGGGGTACGCGTCGGCCTCTACCGTCCCTGGCAGGTCGGCCTCCCGAACAGAACATAGCGAACGTCGGTTCGCTTGCCGGTTGCCGGCGGTGTTTGCTTGTTGAGTCCGAAGCCAAAGGCGGTGAATAGATTGCCGGGATCGGTTCGCGTGACCGGCGCGCGGCGGATGGAGACATAATCACCGAAGCGGTCGGTACCGGCGTTGCTGCTGGTGGTGATGTAGGCGACGAAATCTCCCCAGAAGCCGACGACGTGATTCTCGAAATTGCCATTCCCCCCGTACTCGAAAGACATACCAAGTTCGCCGGTGCAGCCGTTGCTTGAAAACGCGGGATAGGCGAAGGCATAGCTGTTGTTCCAGACCTGTACCTGTTGAGTCTTGTTGAAGTTATTGGCGCGATCGAGGGTAACGATCTCGATGTGCGCCTGTTTGAAGTTGCTGTCCGTGCCGGCGGTCCATCCAAACCAGAGCTGGTTGCCGGAGCGCGCGGCGCCGATGATCCCATTCCGTGGAAAAGAGTTTCCGCCGGGACCATTGAAGTTCTTGGCGAGCCAGTCAAGGCCATCGGGCGAGGTGGAGGTGGGAGCGTTGCTCGCCCAACTGGAGATGCCGACGTCCCGCCAAAAATAAGTGTTCGAGCCTTCCTTCAGCGAGTACACGGTCAGCTTCGTGTTGCCATTGTGCCCGGCCCAAAAAATCTCGTCGCCGGTATTCTGCGTGAGATGCTCGCCCCAAATTGTCGAACTGGGGGCATTCGCCGGATCCGTGAATTCCAAAGTGATGGTGCCGGCCGCCTGGATGCCGGCAAGCGAGGTGCGCACGACCTGGAATCCGGCAGTGCATCCGGCGCCGCCGCCCGCGTCCCAACTGATGTAGAGCGATTTATCCCCAATGGAAAGATCCGGGTAATCAGGACCGGTGCATTTCCCGAACAGGCTGGGAGTGAGGTTCCAGTAAGTCCAGGATGTGCCGTTACTGTTCCGGATATCGGCGGGGCTGGCCATGGCCAGGCGATAGCCGGTGCCTTGCAGGAGCCAGATGAAGCGGTCGATTGTGGGAGCGTATTGAACAATCTGGTCGCAGCAGTACCCCACGGCATCATTGGGGAATATTGTTGTCGGATCGAGGACCGTGAATGAAGTGCCGCCATTCGTGGAGTAGGCGATGCTCCAATTTGCGGAGACGAGGATTACACCGCCACCGCTGGCCCCGCTGGGTTCGGCGCATCCGGCGGCGGCGTCACCGCTGCAATTGAGTCCGGCGCCATTGATGCCGACGGGATCGTTGGCATTGAAAGTGATGGCCGGAGGATCGCCGACGGGAGCGGGTTTCGTCTCGGTGCCGGTGGGCGTGGG
>JBGOTC010000297.1:0-3800 GCA_041476305.1 Terriglobia bacterium | reverse complement strand
GATGGCTTCCAAGTTAGGAAGCGCATTCTCATCCAGCACTTCAGTTTCGTTCGGATTAACGGGGAGGATGCGGTATCCCGCGGATTGCAAGTAACGGGCCACGCCGAAACTCGGACGCAATCGCTTGGAGGATAGGCCCACAACCGCGATCACCTTCGCGGCAGTCAGAATCTTTCGGATCGCTTGGTCATCAGCCGGTAAAGGGGGAGTTGGTAAGTCCGATTTCATTTGGTGGGAATGACCGCGGGCCGGAAAACGGCGATGGCGCCCGCGAATGCCGCCAGAAACTTTTCGTTTTCTTCCTGAGTTCCTACCGTCACGCGTAGTCCCTCGGGCATTCCCATCCAATCGAGCGGGCGAACAATGACGCCCAGCTTCTCCATGGCGGAGGCGATGGCTGTGGCGCGGATGCCGGCCTCAACGTAAATGAAATTCCCGAAGGAAGGGATGGTCTTTACGTTCAGTCTCTCAAGCCCGCTTGTCAGCTGGATCATGCCCGCCCGGTTGGATTCCACGGACATCTGAATATGGTGCACATCCCCGAGCGCGGCGAGTGCCGCTGCCTGCGCTACGCCGGAAGTGTTAAACGGGGTACGCACCTTGTTCATTTCAGCGAGCAGCGGAGCCGGTCCAATTCCATAACCAATGCGAAGCCCAGCCAGGCCATGAACTTTCGAGAATGTCCGCAAGACGAGCAGATTCGCGCCGCCGCGAACAGTCTCTATCGAACGCGAATAATTCGGATGCTGGACGTAATCACAATAAGCTTCATCCAGGACAACCAGGACATTCTCCGGCACGCGCCGCAGAAAAGCGGCGAAGTCATCGGCGCTGAATATCGTGCCAGTCGGGTTGTTCGGATTGGCCAGTATGATGAAACGCGTGCGTGGATTGATGGCCTTGGCGATGGCATCCAGATCAAACCCGAAATCTTTCAATGGCGTAACGACCAGCCGGCCGCCAGTGGCCTGGATGGCGATATAAAATAGCGGAAATGCGCCAAGTGAAGTTATGCCCTCATTTTCGGGACGCACCATGATTCTCGCGGAGAGGTCTATTAATTCGCTGGAGCCGAGCCCCAGGATGACATTCTCCATCGGCAGGCCATGCAGTCCGGCAAGCGCTTCGCGAAGATAGTGGCCGCCCCCGTCAGGATAACGATTGGAGTCGGCGAGTGCGGCGCGGCCCGCTTCCACTGCTCGCGGCGAGGGACCCAGCGGATTTTCATTTGAGGCAAGCTTGATGGCGCGGACCTTCAGTTCGCGTTCAACTTCTTCAATGGGGCGGCCGGGGATATAGGAATTGAGCGTGCGGATGTATTCAGGCACGCACTGCTCGAACAATTTGGCCATGCGCGTCGGGTTCACCGGCGATGGTGCCTCGTTTCCACCTGAATTTTGAGAAATCTACGACAGACGCTAGTCCTCATGACGCGCGACGCACCAGGCGCGTTACCCTTTATTTTCCAATTGTATCTTGCCCGGATGCGCAGCTCGTCGTGAATTCGGTAGTTTCTCATTCCGGTCAAGCGCCTGGATGAGCTTCTTCAGCTCCTGCGGCTGCAGAGGGCGATAACTTCCCTCGGGCAAATCATCGAGCTCCAGGTTCGCCAAACCGACGCGACGGAGTTTCTCCACCGGGTGACCCATTTTGAAGAGCACCTTGCGAAGCAAATCGCGACGCGCGTCTGAAAACTTCATTTCGTACCACGGATTCGGGCCGCCTCGCCCCGCCTGAGGAGCGCGAAGCGGTTCAACACGGGCGTGAGCCTGAGCCGCCACGCGCGCTTGCTCGTCATCGCTTAACCGTCCCTTCACTTTGACCCAATAGGTCTGCGGCAATCTTCCGGAAAGCTTCAAAAGGCGGTTAGCCAGTTCACCATCATTGGTGAGAAAGAGGAGTCCACCGGCGGCGTAATCCAGCCGCCCGACAGGGAAAACGCGGACGGGGATTCCGCGCAAAAGCTCTCGCAATGATCGCCGGCCTTCCGGGTCCGCCAGAGTGGCGACCACGCGGGGCGGTTTGTGCAAGAGAATGTAGGCGCTCTGTTCCTGGAGTTCGACGACGTGTCCGGCAGCTTCAATGCGGTCACGGCGGGCATCGGCCTTGGCGCCAAGCTTGCTCACGATATGCCCGTTCACACGCACCTGGCCAGCCTGAATCAGGAGTTCAGCGTGTCTGCGGGAGGCGATTCCGGCGCGCGAAATTATTTTTTGGAGCCGTTCAAGAGTCAAGAATCGTCACCTGTGGCGATGGATGGGCGGCTATGAGCTTCCCTCGGCCGCGCGTGCTTTCAATGCCGCTGGAGTGATCGCGTCCTCGCCGGCGGCCGGCGCGGCTTCTGCCACCCGAGTCTCCGGCACGTCCATTGTTTCGTTAGCGGAGACGTTTTCAGCGATATCCTCCGGGTCAATCGGCGCAATGCCTTCGTCCGCGCCGAGAGCCTGGCGGGCGAGTTGTTCAAATTCCTTCAGGCTCGGGAGTTCGTCGAGATCGGATAGACCGAAGCGCATCAGGAATTCTTTCGATGTGCGGTAGAGGATCGGGCGGCCGATCACCTGCTTCCGGCCCGCCGTGGTAATCAGGCGCTTTTCGAGAAGCGTTTGAATTACACCGGCACAATTCACACCGCGAATTTCCGTGATTTCCGGCTGGGTGACCGGTTGCTTGTAGGAAATGACCGCCAGAGTTTCGAGCGCGGGCATGGTGAGCCGCAACGGCGGCCGCAAGCTCTTGATGAACCGCCGGACAACTTCGTGGTGCTGAGTCTTGGTATAGAACTTGTATCCGCCGGCAACTTTGCGGATTTCCATGCCACGGTCGTCCGAGGCATATCCGGCGATCATTTCCTCGAGGACGGGGCGCAACTCACCTTTTTCGACGCCAATGGCGGTGGCCATCTGGTCGAGCGAGACCGGTTCGTCGGCTGCGTATATGACCGCTTCGATCGAGCCCTTCAATTCTGCGGGATTCATTGTCACTTGCGGTTCAACTCCTCACAATTCCAACAGTGCAGATTACAAATACTGTTCATCAATTTCGGTCAGCGGTTTCAGTGAACCATCCGCCGCAAAGATGGTATCGAACATTTTGTGTTTACGCAGGCGTATTTCAGTGAAGTGTTGCGACTGTGTCAGCACCACTGCCTGCAGACGGACCATCTCGAGAACCGCCAGGAAAGCGACGATCATGGCGTGGCGCGAAGCGCAGGACTCGAAGAAACCGAGCAGCTCGATGCCCTCTTCGCTCGCCAGCATCTGCTTGCGAAGCAGTTCGATCATTTGCGCTACTGTGAATTGCGCGTGGTGCAGCTCAATCTTGGTGATTTCTTTGCGCCGGTCCAGGACCTGCTGAAACACTTTCACCAGGTCAACCAGGGAGACCACCAGCTCCGCTTCCGTTTCCTGAGTGTCATAGAGCGACATATCCGGCTTTGACCAGACGTGCTGGAAGATCTGCTGTTTTTCGTAGAGGAGTTGCGCGGCGTTCTTGAATTTTTCGTGCTCCACCAGACGGTGCACGAGGTCCGCGCGCGGATCGCCTTGCTCTTCGGCCAGGGCCAGCGGGTCAGGGGGTAGGAGCATCTTGGATTTGATGAGGATCAGCGTCGCTGCCATGTAAATGAAGTCGGCGGAAACGTCCACGTCCAGCTCTTCGAGCTTACGCAAATAATCCAAATATTGGCCGGTGATTTTCGCGATGGGAATGTCATGGATATTCATCTCCTGCTTGCGGATCAAGTCCAGCAGGAGGTCGAGCGGCCCATCATAAATAGGGAGCTGGACCTTGTAAGGTGCAGT
>JBGOTC010000296.1:0-3819 GCA_041476305.1 Terriglobia bacterium | reverse complement strand
GCGCCGATGCCCAGCGCCAGAGCGATCACGGCCACGGCCACGAAGCCGGGGCTCTTGGCCATCACGCGCAGCGCGTACCGCAGGTCCTGCCAAAGCGTTTCCATCGAACATCCTCCGCAGCATTAGTTGGGATGCAACTCCAAATGCGGTACTCGCGCTGTTAGACGCGCGGCATCTTCGTTCGTTATCCTCGCATTATCCATCCAAAGGTTATACTGCTCCCGCAAATTCTTTTGGGGTTCCATGGAGGCTTCGTATGCGCCGCGTTCTCCTGGCATTACTTCTATTCACGCAAGTGGGAGCCACGAGTTTGGGGCAGGGGCACTCCACCTATTATTTGGGGACAGATGTTTTCGAAAACGAATACGTCCATGCCATTGATTTGCCGCAGTTTCAAAGTCAGTTTGGCCAAGTGCCAGTGTTTCCTGAGCGTGACGCTGTATGCATTCGTCTCCAATCTAATGATCCAGTTAGTGTGGTCCCAGAATCCCCAAAAGTACTCCGTGTGGAGTACACCTCAGCGAAACAAGGGGACTCGCATTTTTGTGGTTTGGAAAAGAACTACACGCGAAGAATCTTGATCGAGTTGAAGGCGCCTCCGCCGGCAACGCCGTTTGTGGATGATGCCGTGAAGATCGATAAAAAACACAACCGAGTGCTCTTTGAGAATGACCGAGTGCGCATCGTGCGCGTGACCTTTGGTCGCGGTCAGAGCGGGCCGATGGTGGATAAGCGTCCGAGAGTAATTATTCTTCTGATGGACATGCATGCGCATGTGGTGAAGCCCGGCGGCGTTCCGGAAGCGCGCGAAGCCGCGGCGGGCACGATCCAGTGGAGCCTGGGCGGCAGGCAGGCGACGATGAATGGCAAGGCCGGGCCCCTCGACAACATCGTTGTGGAGTTGAAAGGGAAATAGAGCAATGTTCGCCCGCGGGCGGCGGCGCGCAAGGGTTGCGCTATAATTGCCTCGGAGGAATTTGAAAGTGGCCACCACTACGACGCGTACCGAACACGCCGCACCCGGGCCGTTCCACAATGAGCCCTTCCTCGATTTCACGAGGGACGAGAACGCGCGCAAGATGCGCGAGGCCATCGCGCAAGTCCGCAAGGAGCTGGGCCGCGAGTATCCGCTGGTCATCGGCGGGCAGCACATCACCACGACGGAGAAGATTCGCTCACTGAACCCCGCGAAGCCATCCGAAATTGTCGGCATTCATCAGAAGGCAAACGCGTCGCACGTCGAGCCCGCCATGCAGGCCGCGCTCCACGCCTTTGAAACCTGGAGCCGCACGCCGGCCGCCGAGCGCGCCGCAGTGCTTTTCCGCGCCGCGGAGATCCTGCGCCAGCGGCGACTGGAATTCGACGCCTGGCTGGTCTTCGAGGTCGCCAAGAACTGGGCCGAGGCCGACGCCGACATCTGCGAGACAATTGATTTCTGCGAATTTTACGCGCGTGAAGCGCTGCGCCTCGCCTCCGCCGAGCCACCCGTGCAGCTCCCCGGCGAGCGCGACACTTTGCAGTACATTCCACTAGGAGTTGGCGCCGTCATCCCTCCGTGGAATTTCCCTGCTGCCATCATGGCGGGCATGACTGTGGCCGCGGCGGTTTGCGGCAACACCGTCATCCTGAAACCCTCGAGCGATTCGCCCACCATCGCCGCGAAATTCTTTGAAGTGCTCGAGCAGGCTGGCCTGCCGCCCGGCGTGGTGAATTTCTGCCCGGGTGCGGGCGCGACCTTCGGCAACGCCGTGGTGGCGCATCCGAAAACGCGGTTCATCGCCTTCACCGGCTCGCGCGACGTCGGGCTCGACATCCACCTGCGCGCCGCGACGCCGCAGAAGGGCCAAATCTGGATCAAGCGCACCATCCTCGAAATGGGCGGCAAGGACGCCATCATTGTTGATTCCGAAGCGGACATTGAAGCCGCTGTGGAAGGCGTGGCCGTTTCCGCGTTCGGCTTCCAGGGGCAGAAGTGCTC
The DNA here is from genome assembly GCA_041476305.1 of Terriglobia bacterium. Lineage (GTDB taxonomy): Bacteria > Acidobacteriota > Terriglobia > Acidiferrales > UBA7541 > DASTCZ01. The sequence continues at coordinate 1,841 of JBGOTC010000296.1, read as the reverse complement.
CGCGTGCTCACGCGCCATCGTTGACGCCAAGATTTACGACGCGTTTGTGGACAAACTCCGCGCGCGGGTGGCGAAGATTGGCGTCGGCGACCCCACGGAGAACGCCGCGATGTGCGCGGTCATTAATGAAAGCGCGATGAACTCCATTCTGGATTACATCGAAGTGGGGAAGAAGGAAGGCCGCCTGATTAACGGGGGTTCGCGTGACGCCCAAGCTGGAGAAGGCTCTTTCATCCAACCCACGGTGATCGCCGATGTGCCACCCACCGGCCGCCTAGCGCAGGAAGAGATTTTTGGCCCGGTGCTCGCAGTCATCAAAGCGAAAAACTATGACGACGCGCTGGCCATCGCCAACAACACGGAGTACGGCCTGACCGGCGCGGTCTACACGAAATCTCCCGAAAAAATCGAACGCGCCAAACGCGAATTCCACGTCGGCAATCTTTACATCAATCGCAAGTGCACCGGGGCGATGGTCGGCGCGCATCCCTTCGGCGGCTTCAACATGTCCGGCACGGATTCCAAGGCCGGCGGCCCCGACTATCTCTACTTATTCACTCAGGCCAAGTCCGTCGGCCAGAAAGTTATCTGACCCGTCGGACCCGGCGATCAACCTTAATATCCGTCAAGAAAAAGAGCCCCCGGTTTCGTCCGGGGGCTCTCTTGTTTTCCTAACAACTATTTCCTGACTACTGGTCCTTCCAGTTGGGCAAGCGTCCGGGCGTGTGAGGATATCCCGCGGCGTCGAGCGCCTTGTTCAGCTTCACCAGATCCACATCCACCAACTGGTGGAGCTTCGCCTGCACCGGAGTGAACAAATCGCCGGCGATCTTGTAGTCGTTCTCCTGCGTCTTGGTGGGACGCGTGGTGTTGTTGCCCATGCCCCCGGTCACGCGCCCGATGCGTTGGGCGATGGAAGGCGGCACGTTCTCTTCGCGGCTGCGTGCGAAGTTATCGCCGCGCAGCGCCATGAGTATTTCATTGTTGTGCTTCTGCAGGTCCTCCGTGGTTTTCAGCAGGGAAGCGTCGGCCAACGGCGCCGCCATCAACGCACGCTTGATGGCCGCGAGGTCGGTCTCCGTCAACGTCGCGATCTCCAGCGCCGCTGTCACCGCGTTCTGCAGTTTCGCGGCCTTCTTCTGGAAGGCTTCCTTTGCCGCGCGTTCCTGCGGTGAAATCGGTTGCAGGACTTCGCCGGCCAGTGTGAATTCCACCGGGCCGGCAAGATGCGTTGTCGCTCCGTCATACACCTGCGACATTGAGACCTTATATTTGCCCGGAGGCACGAGCGGTCCCGCGCCACCGCCGAAGAATCCGCCTCCTCCGCGTCCGCCGCCCGCCCCGCCGGCTGCTGGAGCAGGAGGAACCGCGAATGGCGCCGAACGCATGTCCCAATTGACGCGCCGCATCCCCGCCGCAGCGGGCGCGGTGAGCTGCCGCACGAAATTGCCGCTGGCATCCGTTATGGTGAACACAATTTGCGCCGGTTGCTCTTCTTCCTCGGCGCGCAGCTCATCGAGAGTCGGATACTTGATGGGTTGGCCGGCACGCTCCGCTTCGCGCTCGGCGGCCTGCCGCTTCTGGCGTTTCGTCTGCGGCGCCTGCTTCACGTAGTAGGTGATCATCGTGCCCGCCGGGGGATTCTCGCCGATGAAGAGTTGCTCGCCCAGATGGGCTCTCGCGCCGCCACCGAAGGGAGAATAGGTCAGGTACATATGAGTGTTGCGGATGGGGAAGATCATCCCGTTCGATTCCGCCAGCTTTTCCGGCGCGGCGCTTCGCAATGGAGTGAAGTCGTCGAGGATCCAGATGCTGCGCCCGAACGTCCCGATCACCAGGTC
>JBGOTC010000295.1:0-3851 GCA_041476305.1 Terriglobia bacterium | reverse complement strand
TGTTTTTGCCGTGGTGGGGATCTTTGCCCACAGCGCGCCCATCTTCCGCATGTCCTGCTCGCCGGACATCGCGTGAATCACGCTTCCCGATCCGAGAAAGAGCAGCGCCTTGAAAAACGCGTGCGTCATCAGATGGAAAATCCCCGCGGTGAAGGCGCCCACGCCCAGCGCGAGGAACATGTATCCAAGCTGGCTGATGGTGGAATAGGCCAGCACACGCTTGATATCGTTCTGCACCAGACCCATGGACGCGGCGAAAACCGCTGTCACAGCGCCGGTCACCGCCACCACATCCATCGCCGTCGGCGAGAGCTGAAAAATCGCGTTCATGCGCGTGACCATGTACACGCCCGCGGTCACCATCGTCGCCGCGTGGATCAACGCGCTGACCGGCGTCGGCCCTTCCATCGCATCCGGCAACCAAACGTAGAGCGGAATCTGCGCCGACTTGCCCGTCGCGCCGACAAACAGGAGGAGAGCAATCGCCGTCATGACCGGCGCCCCGACAGGGAAATTCCCCGCCGCAATAGCCGGCCCAATTTCACTGAAGTTGATCGTGCCGAGCGTGGCCATCACCAGGAACAGTCCCAGCAGGAACCCGGCATCGCCAACGCGGTTGACGATGAAGGCCTTCTTGCCCGCATCCGCCGCCGACTTGCGCAGGAAATAGAACCCGATCAGCAGATAGCTGCACAGCCCCACGCCTTCCCACCCGACGAACATCAACAACATGTTGTTCGCCAGCACCAGCGTAAGCATTGAAAACATGAAAAGGTTCAGGTACCCGAAAAAGCGGTAGTAGCCGCCCTCATGCCCCATGTATCCGACCGAATAAATGTGGATGAGTAGCCCCACGCCCGTCACCACCAGCACCATCACTGAGCTGAGCGGGTCGAGCATCAAGCCCCACGCGACATCGAAGTGCAGGAGCGCGCCCGAGGCCGTGTGCATCCATCCCGCGGGGACCCAATCAAAGAGCACCATCTGCACGAAGCGGTTTTCCGCGGGCAGCGCCATCAACTGCCACACCGCTCCCGCCGCAAAAACAAATGACACTCCGGGGAAGCCCACGCAGACGGCGCTCACGGCCGCTTTGGGCAAGCGCCGGCCGAACAGCAGCATCAGGAGCGCGCACGCCGCCGGGAACAGCGGTATCAGCCAGATGTGGTCGAGAAAGTATCCGTTCGTGGTCATTCCCTGTCCCGCGCTACCACTTCAGCAAATCCATTTCATCGGCCAGCAACGTCTCGCGGTTCCTGAAGAACGCGATGATGATCCCCAGGCCGACGGCCGCCTCCGCCGCCGCGTCGGTAATAATAAATATAGCGAACACTTGCCCATTCACCGACCCGAACAACCGCGAAAACGCCACGAGGTTGATGTTCACCGCGTTCAGGATGAGCTCGACGCTCATCAAAATGATGATCACGTTGCGGCGCGTCACCACCCCCACCACGCCGATGGTGAACATCGCCAGGCTCAATACCAGATAGTGTGTTATCGAGAGCATCGCTTATACCTTGCGCTTCGCCATCACCACCGCGCCGATCATCGCTACCAGCAGCAGGATCGACGCGATTTCAAACGGCAGCATGTAATTCATGAATAAAGAAGCCCCAACTCTTTCCACGTTAGGTTCCAGGTCTGTGGCCGGGGCGGGAGTCAACTGAAAGAGCGCCTCCAACATCCCTGTCCGCGCGTAATGGATCACCATGTAAAACTGTGCGCCGAGCACAACAGTGAGCGCCAGCGCCGGAAACCACATCCGGTTGGACTGCTTCTGCCGCGCGGCCACATCCAGGTTCACCAGCATGATCACGAAGATAAACAGCACCATGATCCCGCCCACGTACAGAATCACCTGCACGATGAACAGGAACTCCGCGTGCAGTTGCAAGAAAATCCCCGCGGTCGCGAGCAGCGCGGTAATCAGGAATATCGCGCTGTGCACGGCGTTGCGGCGCGTGACTACCAGAATCGCGGACACCACCGCGAGCGCGGCAAAGAAGTAAAACGCGATGGCGTCAAATCTCATGCATGGGCCTCAGTACTCTTCCTCCGTCGCCGGAGGGCCCGGTGGATGCTCGCCCACTTTCGCAAGCCACGCCGCAATCACCAGAGTAATCGCCGTGGTCAAACCCAGGGCTGCCCAGCGGTTCCAGCCATAGCCGCCGGCTTCCGGCGCGCGGTGCAGGAAGAGCGCCACTCCCACGCCCAGAACATTCACGATGGAGACGGGGATCAGGAAATGCCATCCCAGTTTCATCAACTGGTCAAAGCGGTAACGCGGGAATGTGAACCGCAGCCAAAGGAAGATGTAGAGATAGATCCCCACCTTGAACAGGAACCAGAACGCACCATGAATTCCCGGCTTCATGGACGCCAGCGCGCTTCCCGCGGGCGCAAATTGCGGGAGAGCCACCGCTGCCGCCAGAGCGAAACACAATCCCGCCACGGCGACCATCACCATTTTCTGTATCTTGATGGGCTGCTTCGGCGCGCGGTAGAGCGAATAGCCCCCGACGAGCAGCATCAGAAGCATGGGAATGTAATCCAGGAAATTCAGCGCGGCCGTATTGGGAAACGGCCTCAGCCAGCCGCCGAGAAAAAGCACCGTCGCGATGGACGCGACCACAATCATGTTCGCGTATTCCGCGAGGAAATAGCGCGCCCAGCGGAACCCGCTATACTCCGTCATGTAGCCCGCCACTAATTCCGATTCCGCTTCCGGCATGTCAAACGGCGCGCGGTTCGTCTCCGCGATGCTCGCCACCAGGTAAAGGAAAAATCCCACCGGCGCCACGAAAATAAACCAGATGCCGCTGTGCTGTTGCACTTCCACTAAAGCCCGTGTGCTCAGCGTCCCGCCAAACATCACCCCGCTGACCACCGCCATGCCCGCGGCGGTTTCATAGCTCACCAGTTGCGCCGAGCTGCGCAACGCCCCCAAAAGTGAATAGTGGCTATTCGAAGCCCAGCCTCCCAGCACAATGCCGTAAATCCCCATCGAGCCGATGCCGAGAATAAAGAGCAAGCCCACGTTCAAATCCGCAATCTGGAAAAATGGCCCGAAGGGCAGCGCGGCCATGGCCAGCATCGCCGTGGTCACCGAAAGCAGCGGAGCCAGCCAGAAAATCCATTTGTCCGCGCTCTCCGGAATAATGTCTTCTTTCAGCAGCAGCTTCACGGCGTCGGCGATGGGCTGCAGCAGCCCGTGCGGACCCACGCGCATCGGCCCCAGCCGCGCCTGCATGTCCGCCATCACTTTGCGTTCGAGCAACACCACATAGCCCGCGAGCAGCGGCAGCACAGCCACAATCACCACCGCAAAGAGCAGTGGCCACACGTGCGGCCTGAAGAACTCAATCAGCGAGTGCACAAATGCCAATGCTCAGCTCCCGAAAGTTCAGCGGTCCACTTCGCCCAGCACGATATCCAGAGTCCCGATGATGGCCACCACATCGGCCACCAGATGCCCCTTCACCATGGTGTCGAACGCCTGCAGATTCACAAACGAGGGCGGCCGGATACGGACACGGTAGGGCTGCGTCGTGCCGTCGCTCACAATGTAGTAGCCCAGCTCGCCCTTCGGCGCTTCAATCGCGTGATACACCTCGCCCGGGGGCGGCTTCAGCACCTTTCCAATGCGCGCCATGATCGGCCCGGTCGGAATGTTTTGGATTGCCTGCAGGCAGATGCGCGCCGATTGCCGCATCTCTTCCATGCGCACGATATACCGGTCGTACGTATCGCCGTTCTTGCCGGTCGGAATTTCGAACTTGTACAGATCGTAGGCGGCATAGGGCATCGCTTTACGGATGTCCCACTTCACGCCGCTCGCGCGCAACACA
>JBGOTC010000294.1:0-3866 GCA_041476305.1 Terriglobia bacterium | reverse complement strand
TGAGTCTTGCCCACGTCGTGCGAGCCGGGGGAGTTGGGAGGCAGCACGAAGGAAGTGCGCACTCTGAAAGGTCGTGCAGGGCCGGTGGCCCCGCGAGTCGCGTCAGCGGCCTCCCGCCCGGTGCGATAAGTTCCTTCCATCACGAGTTCGTACTGCTTCCCCGCGGCCAGGGACTTGCCGATGAATTCGGCCTGAACGATTTCGCTGCCATGCGCGCGAATCGTGCTCACGTTCATGGGAAGCGTCGTTCGCAGCTCGGCATTCGCGAGCTGGATGCGTTCAATCCGAACGCCGGTCACCGGTTGACCGGTGAGGTTGGCGAGCGGTGCAGCGACGATCAGGGTGCCGGGCTGCGGAGTCGCGACTCCGGCCATGCCGAGCGACAAGACGGTGGGCGGGGTTTGCGTATAGGCGATGGTGCTAATGAGCAGAGCTACGAGCAACACGGGACTGAGTTTGCGAAGCATGAAGCCCTCCAGAGGAAACTTGAAAGTGTGGCGCATGGATGTTCTTTGTTGGGGGAACAGTGCCACGATCAAAATGGTTCGTCAAGTTACATTTTCGTTATATCACCGACATCTTAATGTCCGTGAGCCCGGCCCAGTCAAAGCGAAGGGAGGTAAATCGCGCGCGGGGGATTGGTGGTTTGACACTCATGCCGGGCGTTAGGACTTCACCATTGATTTCTGATAGCCTTCGGAAATCTTATGGCCATCAACTGATCCTCAAGGACGGAGGGGGCGGGAATCAATGAAAAATCCTTTTGTCCCGATCCTATTTATCGTTTTCGGGCTGAGCACGGCGCTGGGCTCCATCGCCATGACCCGATCTGGAGCCACTGCGCAGGATTCTTCCCCGCAAGGGCAAGGAGCCCGGAGCGGCGCTCCGATGTGGAAGCGCGTTGCCGGGGTGATTGCCGGAGTCGCCCTGATCGGTTGGGGCGTGTACCTGTTCTTCCTTTAGTTCGGGCCAGGGCGCTCAAGAAGAGCGGCCGGGAAATCCAACTCGATTCCCCGGCCGCGCGCGGATTATTCGACATCCCACCTGGGACAAAGCATCTCTCAATTTGAAAGGGATTATTTTTCCGACCAGACGGCGAGTTCGTTGCCGCTGGGGTCGGTGAAATGAAAGCGCCGGCCACCGGGAAATGCAAAAGCGTCCTTAACGATTTTGCCGCCCGCGGCCTTCACTTTCGCTTCGCAGGCGGCGAGGTCGGCGGCATAGAGCACGACGAGCGGGCCGCCGCGCCCCATTTCGCGCTCCTTACTGAAGCCGCCGGCGATGCGGCCGTCTTCGAAGCTGGTGTAGTCCGGGCCATAATCTGGGAATTTCCAGCCGAAGGCCTGGATATAGAAGGCCTTCGTTTTCACAATGTCAGTGCCCGGGAATTCAATGTAGTCCATGCGCCCTTCATTCGGATTGGTGGTCACTGCTTTTTTCTCCTGAGGTGTGAGTGTGAGTGCGGCAAAAACCAAAGAGATTGCGATCCATCCAGTTCGCATCGTTCGCTCCTTGCATGAGATGCGCGGAAACTTTATCCGTAGGGAGGTGGACGCGATAGGAAAAAACGGACATCACGCGCGGGAGCGCAAGTAACTGGAAGGCGTGTGGCCGGAGAAGCGCCGAAATTCAGCAATGAAGTGGGATTGATCGGTGTAGCCGCACTCGGCGGCGAGCCCGGCGTGCTGGCCCGCCTGGGGGGACACTTTGCGCTGGGCGTGGCGGAAGCGCAAAACGCGCGCGAGGAACTTCGGCGAGAGGCCGGTCAGCGCAATGCAAAGGCGGCGGAAGTGTCGAACGCCGATCCCCGCGTGGCGCGCGGCGTCATCAAGCGGGACGAGGCCTTGGTGCTGCTCCATCCAGGCGATGGCGCGCTGCAGGGGCGTGCGCGGCTCAACCGCGGTCACTGATTGTGCAAGCAATTTGGCGCATGCATTCGCGGATGTGGTGTCCATCAATTGACTGAGCAGGGTGCGTGCCCGAGGCCCCCATAGATCCTCGAGCGGCAGGACCGCGTCGGTTAGCTCATAGGCTGGAATCCCCAATTGAGCAGTCCACATGGCGGGCCGGAAGCGGATGCCGAGGTTTATGGTTCCCGGCGCGAGAGGAAAGTCCTCGAACTTCGTCATTGGCCCCACCACCTGCAAAGATGCCCGGCCGTTCTTGCGAGTGAAGAGGATGTCGGCGCAGCCGTCGGGGACAACGCGATGCATTTGCGCTGACATCTCTGTTTGGCGCAGCGACCAGACGCACTCTACCGCATCAGCGAGGTGCGCAGACGGTGCGAATTCGCGATAGTCCGGCATGAAACGAGGATTTTAGCGCATTCGACAAAAATAAAGCAGCCGGGAGAGTCCAATTGGACCCTCCCGGCTCCGGTCCGTGAACCGCCCAGGTCTGCCTAGTTCTGTCCGGTTGCCGCGCCGCCGCGACCCGCCGGTGCGGGCTTGCCGGCATCCAGCGCGTTCCAGTTCATGATGGCGTTGAAGCCGAGCGAGTAGGTTCCCTGCGTCTGCCAGCGCCAGAAGGGCCGGAGCGCAAACATGACCACGTGACCTTGGCCGAGCGACACATCAACAATCGCCGCGCGGTTTGCAAGGCCCTGGCCATTGGCCAAAGTGCCGGAGAGCAGCATGTCGTTCGGGTTCGCGGGGAATTGCATCACGACGCGAGCGCCCGATGCGGCGAATCCACCGCCGCCCCGGCCTCCTCCACCAGCGCCACCGCGGCCACCGCCGCCGCCACCCGCGCCGCCGCGACCTGCTTGTGCATTCAATGCGGCGATATCCACTTCCAAGGGGCGTCCCCCGGTTGCAGGAGGAGCTGTCTCGCCGTCATCCCATTGGGAAATGTGAACTGGCACTGCGTTTGGGGTGACGTTCTGCCCTTCACCGCCGTTGATTCCCGTTCCACCAGCTCCGCCACGACCGCCACCGAACCCGCCGCCACCCGCGTTCAGCACAGGATCCTGATTGAAGTACACCGGCAGGTCCGTTCCCTCGAAGCCGTAGGCAATGGGGCTGCGCTTGTCGGTGAATTTTCCGCGCAAGATGGATCCGCGCACAAACAACTCCGCGGGATGTTCCACGGTGACGCCGTTGGTGATCCCGTAATCCGGGAAGATGGTTGTGGTGGAGCCTTCGGTGATGAGCGTGCCACCTGCTTCGACAAAGCGCGCCAACTCCAGCAGCCCGTCGAGGCCCATTCCGCCGCGGATGTCGTCCGTCTGATCCATGTATCCAAGATTCGGAGTGGCATCAGTCTTCTTGTAGGGGATCGGAGTTGTTCCCACGACCGGCGTGCCATTCACCTGCGAAGTGGAAGTCCCGCCGACGTGGGGGAAGATGATGACGTCATACTTCGCGCGCAGATTTCCTTCCTTTAATTTCTTATCGGCGAAGTAGGTGTAGGGAACGCCAAAGGTATCGAGCGCGGCGCGCCACCAACCCTCGTCCTGGGTGCGCGACCAGTTGTGGACGTAGCCGATGCGCGGCACAACCAGTTCGTGCGTCTTCACCGAAGGCGCAACGGACATTGCCCACGCCGAAAGGCCCAAATCCTTCAGCATGGGTTCGAGTTTCGCGCGATCCGCGTTGGCGATGATCATGGATCCGGCGCGGAATTTGTGGCCACCAGCCTCAAAATCCTCCTCGGCGGCGGACATTTTCACGTCCGCATTCTTGAAGCGGAAAGTCACCAGGTTGTTGTCTGCGGTTGCCTCCACCACCAGCACCGGCCCAGTTCCTTCCACGCCGCCCGCAGCTTTCACATCAGCGGTGATCATGGTCATCTGCTGATCGAGGAGTGACTTGTCCGTGACGGGAAGAATTCGGATGTCGCGCATCATCTGGAATGTCCAGCCGGTG
>JBGOTC010000293.1:0-3934 GCA_041476305.1 Terriglobia bacterium | reverse complement strand
GGGATGATTGTGTTCCGCGCCGCCATCAACCAGTCGGGTTTTGCGAGAAAGGCGGAAGCCACATAGGTTCCGTAGAAGAGGATGGCAACCAGGAATACCTTCTCGACTTGTTGATAAGTGCCACGCAGCACCAGACCCCAGACAAGGATGGCGGCCAGAGGCACGGAGATGTATCTGCTCACTCCAAAGATTTCCATGGCCGCCGCAACGCCCGCAAATTCCGCGACGACGTTGCACATGTCCACGAGAAACCCGGAGACCATCACGAAAAACGTGGGGCGAAATCCGAATTCCTCGCGAATGAGGTCGGAAAGCCCCTTGCCAGTCATGACCCCGAGGCGGGCGCACATCTCTTCGGTGACATAGAGCGCAATAGTCATTGGGATCAGCGCCCAGAGGAGTGCGTAACCGTATTGCGCGCCTGCAACCGAGTAAACGGAAATGCCGCCGGCATCGTTATCGACATTGGAGGTGATCATGCCCGGGCCAAATACGGCCAAGAGCAGCACGATGCGGCGCCAGAGCAATCGCCGGCGGCGGCGCAAGGATTGGTATTGCGCGCGCCACCCATCCATTTTCGGTTTCAGTTCCGGTGATTCCATCCCACGACTCCCCGGTCACCACTTTCTACGTTCTCGAAGATCAAACCTTCGCAGCCAAGCGTGTCACCACGTCGTCCACAGTGATCATCCCGATGGGACAGGAGTTCTCGTCCACCACTCCCAATACCCGGAGGTTGTACTTGTCGAATAATTCGATGACTTCCTTTTCGTCAGCGTCGGGCCGGACAGAAAGCAGCGGCTCGTATTTCAGGGCGATCATCTTCTGATCGGCAGTTGCGAGGAGCAAACGCCCCACGGCAACAACTCCTGAAAACCTGGCGTCGGAATCGACGAGGAAGACGGCGTCGAGCTGTTCGGAATCGATGTCATTGGCGCGAATCCAGTCGATGACCTCCTCGCGGGAGGCGGATTCGCCGACGAACACAAATTCGGTATTCATCATGCCGCCGGCGCTGTTCTCATCGAACTTGAGCAATTCCTGAACATCGCGCGCCTCCTCACGGGGCATTTCGGCCAGCAGTTCTTTGGAAGTCTCGGGTGGCAGGGTGGCGAGCAGGTCGGCGGCCTGGTCGGGCTGCATCTCCTCGATGATGTCCGCCGCCTTTTCGGGGTCGAGTTTTTCAACGATCTGCTGACGCAAGCGCGAGTCCAACTCGGCCAAAGTTTCGGCGGCGCTTTCTTCATCGAGAGAATCGATGATGGACTGCCGCTCCTCGGACGAAAGGTCTTCCAGGATGTCCGCGAGATCGGCGGGGTGCAAATGCGCCAGCTTTTGATGCGAAACGCGCAGCTTGATGCGGCGCATGGGGTCGGGCTCGATAAGGTTGACGAATTCCCAACGGATGACGCTCGACGGCAACCGGCCCTGAAGGCGGCGAATGAATGCCGCGGAGGCGACGCCTTGCAAGAGGCGGCCCACAGCGCCCGTCAGTCCTACGTCGGCCTGGCTGACGCGGAGCTCGACGCAGCCGTTGGTGCGATGCTCGGTCAGGTCGAGGTCATTGACGCGCACGACTTTTCGGCCGCCTGTGTCAATAATTTGCTGATCGAGGAGGTCCTTCTGGACGGCAAGCCAGCCTTCGTTGGGGTTGTATTCCTCAAGAGCTTTTTCGCCCACGTTGAGCCGGACTCGGCCGGGGACGACGGAGGCCACTTGCTCATGACGAGCCACCAAAGGCTGGAATTTCCCGCGCGCCAGCAACAGGCGCGCCACGCGGTTCGGCTGGTCGGCCGGCTCAATAAACAACTCGCGGACGCGGCCAACAAAATTACCGTGGACGTCGTATGTTTCCGCTCCCAGAACCTCCGTGGCGTGAAGCATGGCCCACCTCCTGCCTGAACTTTCCAGATTTTCCTTGGGTTTGGCGACGGGCGCCCGCACACAAAAAACCCGCGGCCAGGAAGCGGACCCGACCGCGGGTGAAAATGGATCCCGCTTGCGCCGAATCTACTCGGGCCGTACATCCTTGAAGCCAGACCGGCCGGGGCGAAATGTTTCCCTGCCCCGTGTACCGGCCTCGCGGAGGACCCCTTCAAACGGCATCGTCCAGCACCTTGCCGGGCGACACCCTGGAGGGTGATCTTGTTCCTCAATATGGCTCATAGGAGCAAAAAATCCTCGATTGCGTTGTTAAATCCATATGCAAAGTTTGTCAAGGCAAGAATGACAGTTTTTGAATAAATCTTTCGACAGCGTCGCGGACACGCCTGCGAAGAACGTGCCGATTCAGGAGGGAAAGACCATATCCGGGATGCGGGTGACGATGCCGGGAGCCAGTTGAGGGACAGCGATACCCCTGCGTCGGCTGTTTTCCACATGAAGCATCAGATAATCCTTCGTAATGTAGTCGGATGGCGCCGAGCCGAGTTCACGTGCAGCGCGGTCAATTGCGGGAGCGGGACCCTCCAATTCCAGATATGTGCCAATGGGGGTCTCATCGAGGTCCAGGACGAGACCCGCCGCCCATCGAGCCGAGGCAGGGATTGCATAAGTGGTCCGGAATTTCTCATAGCGAAACCATCCGCGAAGGCCAAGCGCTTCCAGGATGGTCTGCATGGCTTCAGCGCTGGCGACAACCACTTCGTTTTCCTGGCGAACCTTGTAGCGGCCAATGGTGGGGCGCTCCGCAGGCCCTTTGTAGGTCAGAACCACCCGCTGAGCGCGTTTTTTTCCTGACCCGGAGGGCGATTCGATGCGCAGACGCAGCAATTGTCCGTGGCGCGCAAATCCGCCGTCAGGAGTATCGAAAAGAATGTTCAGCTCATGGACGCGGCCGTCCTTTGGAGCGATATCGTGGCGGACCGCCTTAGCCTTCAGCCTGGCGAGCTTCTTCCGCGCCGCGGCAGGATTCGCCATCGCGAGCTTCACTTCGATTTCATTATGCGGCGAACTCATTTTACCGGCAGCGCTTGAATTGGAGATAAGCTTAGCCTCCCCGGAAAGACCGGTGCGAACAATTCCATGGGCACTAGTATAATGCCGCCTGCGTCTCCGGTCGCCTCAACATGTCCGAGCCCAGCACACCCCTGATGCGGCAGTACCACGCGATTAAGACGCGCTACCCGCACGCCCTGGTGCTCTTCCGGCTGGGCGATTTCTACGAGCTATTCCATGAGGATGCCATCGTCGCATCCCGCGAATTACAGATTACGTTGACGGCGCGGAACCGCGAAAAAGGGAAACCTATTCCGATGTGCGGAGTGCCGTACCACGCCGCGGAGAACTACGTCGCAAAGCTAATCCGCGCAGGTTACAAGGTTGCGATCTGCAACCAGATGGAGGCGCCGGGGCCGGGAAAAAAGCTCGTCCGCCGCGAAGTGACGCGGGTGATTACACCGGGGACAGCGACAGATTCGCAGTTGCTGGAGCCGCGCGAAAACAGTTTTCTTGCCTCGGTGGCATACATGCCTAAAGGGGGCCGCGTGGGACTTGCGTGGGTGGACGTCTCCACCGGGGAGTTCAGCGCCACGGAATTCGCGAACGCCGATGCGGAAGAAAAGCTCCGAAATGAAATCCAACTGCTGCGCCCGCGGGAAATATTGCTGGAGCGAGTGACTGGATTATTCGCGGAATCCGATTCGTTCGGCCCGGGCACGAAATTTGCCTCGCGAATGGAAGTTCGCGACGGCGCCATCACACGATTGGAGGATTGGATCTTCCACGCGGATTATGGCGAACGCACGCTGACCGAGCAGTTCGGCGTGGCGGATCTGCGCGGATTCGGTATGGAGGATCATCCCGCGGCGACCACCGCGGCCGGCGCGATTGTCCATTACCTGCGGGAGACATCGGTCACCGGAAACGGCGACGGAGGGCCGGCCCACGCGCTACGGCATCTGGACCGGGTGCGCTTTTATGAGCAGCAGGACGC
>JBGOTC010000292.1:0-3967 GCA_041476305.1 Terriglobia bacterium | reverse complement strand
TTGCCGCTGCTTACCACATCCAGGCGGACGGGCTCATTTTTTCGCCACAGTTTGTTTAATACCTTGGTCAACGGCAGCGATCGCGAACGGATGGAATTGCTCTGCGCTTTGTCGTGCAGACCAATAATTGGCTGATCCTTGAAGAAGATGTACGCCGTGTCCTCCGGACCGGCGCCGTCAGGGGAAACGCTCCCCCTCGGGGTCAGGGTCCGTCAAGTAAAAGGGATTTCCAGGCGCGGCCCGAGCAACGGCGTCACGGCCCGGTCCACAATCATGAAAGACGCGGCCACGGCCAGGCACGCCGCCGCCGTGCGTCCAAAACGACGTGCCCCGCTTGAACTGGAGGGGCATCTTCCGCATGCAACTTCAGGGCGCGCATCCACCTCCTCCGCCGAGCTGACAGCGTGCATCAGGCAAAGAGGGCTCCCGCAGTGTGCCGACCCGTTCAAGTGGCCGAGTTCGTGGGCGATTACATTGCTTAACCGGGATTTGAGCAGCGCGGCGCCCGAACCTCGAAGGCGATATGAGGATACGACGACCACGCCCTTTCGGCGGTCCGTGCAGGCGAAAAGCGAATCCAATTCACGGATGAGGAGATCATGATCCGTGACCACAAGGACGCGGCCGTGCGGATAAGTCTTTCGCGCAAGTCTCACGAGTTCGTCAAACGAGATACGGCCCCCGGCATCCAGCAATTCAGGAGGGGGAGCACATCTATCAATATTCGAAGATTGCAGGAAAAGAAACTCTGAAGGGAGACCCCCGACAACAAGGGCGTGGGCGAATGGGAAATCTTCGCTCCGCCGCCCGGACTCAGTTTCGCCACGCAGAATCAAAAGCTTACCTCGCCGTCACCTGCAATTCGCGCATTAGCAAACCGGCGGACAAGGCTTCAGGCCCTTATCGCATTCACGGACAATGGCTCACTGAATCAATCTGCAACGGGGACATTCACACGATTAGCCGAATGCGATCACCTGTATGAAACATCGGCCGTCTTGCGACCGAATAATCTTAGATGCACCTTGGGCTGTCAAGTTTAAATGTTGCCTGTAGGGAGTTGGATTGGGTGCTCTCCGAGTCCCTACGCGTTCATGCAGTTCCCGCGTGCATTTTGCTGGGGGAAGCGGAGCCGCGGAGCAGTTGGAGAAGCGCCGCGGCGGCGTGGGTTAGCTGATCGTTGCGCCGGTAGGCCAGGTACAACCTCCTCGGAATCTTCAACTGCGCAATCCGCACTTCAGCCAGATGCCCGTGTGCCACCTCATGTCGTACACACATGGCCGGGACAATCGCCACGCCCATCCCCATCTCCACGAATCGCTTGATGCTTTCAATGGTGGGCAATTCCACTTCCCTGTTGAGCGGGACCTTGTGCTTCTCGAACAATTGAATCACCTTCCAACGATGCTGCGAATCCACAATATGGGCGATGAACACTTCCTTGGCCAGGGCGGAGATGTCCACAACGCGGCGCCGCGCCATCCGGTGTTTCGGATTCACGATCAGTGTCAACCGATCTCGAAAGAACGGCAGCGCCACCAGTTTGGCGTCTCTCGGAACATAGGAGATGACCCCGAGATCCAATTTGTAGTTCAGGAGAGCGCCTGGAATATCCCGCGAAAATGTCCGCAAGACGGAAATCTTGATCTCCGGGTGGAGCTTGCGGTAACGCGCGAACACCGGCAGGAGCGCGTGAATCGAACTCTCATTCACGCCCAGCGAGAGTCTGCCCCGCGCAAGGCCGCGCAGATCCTCCAGCCCATGCCGCGCCTGCTCGCGGAGATTCAACATCCCCTCCGCATAGCCGAGCAATAATTCACCGGCGTCCGTCAGCCGCCCGGCGCGCGAACCGCGCACGAACAGAGGTTCGCCCACCCACAGCTCCAGCTTTTGCACGGACATGCTCACCGCCGGCTGCGTGCGGTAGAGACGCTCCGCCGCGCGTGAAAAGCTCTTCTCCCGTGCGACAGTCAGGAATACCTGCAGTTCGTTGAGGTCCATGGCCCCCTCTGGCCTATAAGGTATTCTTATTCTATACAATAATAATATCAATTGGACAGATATTGCCGGGCGCGGTCTAATTTCGTCGGGGGACAATTGTGGACCGCGTTCTGATCTTCGATACCACGCTCCGGGATGGAGAGCAGTCACCCGGCTTTTCCATGAATGTGGCGGAAAAGCTACGCATGGCGCGCCAGTTGGAAGCCCTGGGGGTGGACATCATCGAGGCCGGCTTCCCCATCGCCTCACCGGGTGACCTCGAGGGCGTCCGAGCCGTCGCCAGGGAAATCCGCGGTTGCCGCGTGGCCGCCCTTGCCCGCGCTTGCAAGAAGGACGTGGATGCCGCGCTTTCCGCCTTGGTCCCTGCCGCGTATCCTCGACTGCACATTTTCCTGGCCACCTCGGACCTTCACTTGCAATACAAACTCCGCATCTCTCGCGAGGAAGCGCTTGAATCCATTGGCGGAATGGTGCGCTATGGCCGGAGCAAGTGCGCTGAAGTTGAGTTTTCCGCGGAGGATGCCAGCCGCAGTGACATCGATTTCCTGTGCCAGGCAATCAAGGTCGCTGTGGACGCAGGGGCTACCATTCTCAATCTCCCTGATACCGTCGGCTACTCCATCCCCTCCGAGCACGCCGCAATGTTTACTCGAGTGAGAGAGTACCTCGGCGACTCCGACGGCATCACACTCAGCGCGCACTGCCATAACGATCTTGGGATGGCCGTCGCCAATTCGCTGGCCGCCATCGGCGCGGGCGCGCGGCAAGTGGAGTGCACGATTAACGGCATTGGTGAGCGCGCCGGAAACGCATCCCTGGAAGAATTGGCCGTCGCGCTCGCTGTGCGCAAGTCGCACTTTGGCCTAACAACCGGTATCCAACTGAAAGAGCTATATCCAACGAGCCGGCTCCTGGCGCAAATCACCGGCACGGGCGTGGCGCCGAACAAGGCGGTCGTTGGCGCGAATGCCTTTGCCCATGAGGCGGGCATCCATCAGGACGGCATCATCAAGAATCCGTTGACCTATGAAATCATCCCACCGGAAGCGGTCGGCGTGCCGCAGCGGACCCTCGTGCTGGGAAAACATTCCGGCCGGAACGCTGTGCGCGCACGCCTGGAAGAGCTGGGGCACCGCCCCTCTGACACGGAACTCAAAGAATGTTATCGCCGCATCACTCAGCTCGCGGATCAGAACAAGAACATCTCCGATCGTGACTTAATGGCTTGCCTCCGAGAAGCGAAACGGGAAAGAGAACATTCCCTGGCTGCTGCCGTGGGGGAATCCTCAAGAGCGTCCTGATTTATCCGCGCTCACGTGGGCCACATGGGAGATTCGCACCAAATGCCGGTGAGTTCAGATCGTTCAACACGCCAGGATTCAGCGCCGCGGCGAATTGTGGTGCTGTCCGGCGACGGCATTGGTCCTGAAGTCACCACCGCCGCCGTTGCACTGTTGAAGGACTGTGCGGCGCAACACAGCCGCAAATTTGAATTCCTCTCGATGCCATTCGGTGGGGAGGCGATTGACCGCTGCGGAAAACCTCTCCCTGCCGAAACTTTGGATGCCTGCCGCTCTGCTGATGCGATCCTACTTGGCGCTGTCGGCGGCCCCAAGTGGGATGATCTTCCGCTTGGCCGCCGCCCTGAGGGCGGTTTGCTCGAATTGCGGCGAGACCTTGGCCTGTACGTCAATTTGCGTCCCATCCGTGTTCGCCCATCTTTGCTGGATGTTTCAGCTTTGCGGCCCGAACTCGCCCGCGGAGTGGATCTCGAAATCGTGCGCGAGTTGGCCGGGGGAATCTACTTTGGAGAGCACCGCAGCAGCGGCGCCAATGGGGCCGGGCATGCTTCCGACGTGGAGGCCTATTCATCTTCGGAAATTGAACGCGTCGCGCTATTTGCTTTTGAACGCGCAGCCAGGCGCCGTCACCGCCTCACCTCCGTGGATAAGGCCAATGTGCTGGC
>JBGOTC010000291.1:0-3972 GCA_041476305.1 Terriglobia bacterium | reverse complement strand
TCCCTATACGAAGGACGAGCGGGCGTGGCGCGGTTTCTTCAAGAAATATCCCAACACGCCGGGGATCGTGGTGGTCTCACGCATCGGGTTCAACTCCGATCACACCGCGGCGGTTGTTTATGCGGGCCATTCCTGCGGCAGACTGTGTGGGCAGGGCGAGTTCACTCATCTGGTGAAGCGCGAAGGGACGTGGGCGGTGGAAGACCGCACCATCGTTTGGATTTCCGAAAAATAATTCCGCAAATTCCCCCATTTCGCGCGGTTCACGGTAAAATGGAGTTGGCGGATGGGCTGGACGATCGCTGGCCCTGTGCTGCAAGGCACGGGCGGGAGGACAGTCCGGACACCGTGGTTCGCGGCTGCAAGGCCGCGGACCAGAGGGCAACGCGCCTGGTAACGCCAGGGGGCTGGATTCGTGAGGATCCGGCTACGGAAAGTGCCACAGAGAATAGACCGCCAGTGCGGAAGGCTCGGTGGGCAGCTCACCTCGGTGGCAGGCCGAAGGCAAAACCTTGGGCCTGCGTGCTTCAGGATGGAGCGCCCGCGCAGAGCGCTGCGCAGGTAAGGGTGAAAAGGTGGGGTAAGAGCCCACCGCGTCGCAAGCAATTGCGACGGCAAGGCAAACCCCGCGTGGTGCAAGGCCAAATAGGAGGGGAGGGCCGGCCCGGCCCGTTGGCTAGCCGCACTTTATTGTGCGATAGGCTAGCTCCAGTCCCATGGGGGGATTGGAGTATCAACCCTCGGGTAGGCTGCTGGAGTCCCGGCGCGAGCCTGGACCTAGAGGAATGATCGTCGCGCGCGTTTTGGATTGTTTCCGGCATGGGCTGGGAGCGATCGGAAGGCGCGGCACAGAATCCGGCTTACAGGCCCATCCGCCGATTTTTTTGATTTGCTGAGAGTTCGCCCGAGAACCCTCCTTTGCGCCGAATCGTTCTGCTTGTCGCGCTGCTGGCAGTGATTGTCGCCGGCTGGCTCTGGTTGCGAAACCCTTCCCCGGGCACGCAGCGCGGGGTGACGGCCGCGCCGACAATTGTTAAGCAGCCGATTGTTTTCGCGAGCCGCACCTTTGATCCGGAAACCCCGCCGAGTGAGATGCCGCCGCTGCCTCCCGGCGAATTGGCGCAATGCGATTCAAATTTCATTTCCAATGCCAATGTTGCGGGAGAGGCGCGACGAACCGACGCGACGCACGCGGTGGTCACGGTGACCGGAGTCAAGCTGGCCCTGCAACTGCAGATCACGATTTGGGCGCCGGTGAATGCCACGCAACACGTGATGGAACATGAGGACGGCCATCGCGAGATTTCAGAATATTTTTACAGGAATGCGGACAAACTCGCCGAGCAGATCGCGGCAACTTATATAGGGAAACAAGTTGTGGTCACGGGAGTGAATCTGGATAGCGAGATCAGCAAGGCGCTGCAACAATTGGGCGCGGAGATCACCGAGCAGTACAACAAGGAACTGAACCCCGAGCCGACGCAACTGCGCTACGACGCCATTACGGACCATAGCCGCAATTCGGTCCCCGCGAAAGAGGCTGTAGCTCAGGCGCTGCTGGACAATCCGCCGGCGTCGATCCTGCCGCGAACAAGTTCAAAGAATTGACGCAGCGACTCCGAATCATCACGCGGGCGTTGCGAACTGCTTCCCCCCAACAAGGCGCGAGCGGAAATGGTTGTGCTACTCTCAACGCACAATGAATGCGATTGCTGATTTCGCGGCATGGAGAAACTGATGGCCACAATTGATTTTCACAACCACTACTTTCCGCCGAGCTATCTGGAAGCGCTGGAGCGCGGGCCGAGCACAGTTCGTGTGACGCGCGACGCCGCGGGGAATCCCGTGCTGCATTATCCCGGCGATTACAACGTAGCGGTTCCCGGGCACCGCGACATCGATTACCGCGAGGAAGTGCTGCGCGCGGCGGGCGTGGATACGCAGGTGATCACGCTGACGACACCGGGAACGCACGTGGAGGAGCCGATTGTGGCGGCGCGGCTGGCGAGTCTGGTGAACGATGCGTTTGCGAAAGTGGTGGCGGAGAAAAAGGGACGATTCGCGGCGCTGGCGACTCTTCCGCTGAACGATCCCGCGGCATCGGTGACGGAGCTGCGGCGGTGCATGGAGCATCTGGGATTTCGCGGCGCGATGCTGTTCAGCAACGTGAACGGGACAGCGCTTTACGACCAGCGCTTCGCGCGGCTTTACGAAGTGGCGAACGAACTGGAGGCGGTGCTCTACATTCATCCCACGAACCCGGTGGGCGTGGAAGCAATGATGGATTATTGGTTGATGCCGCTGGTGGGATTTCTGATGGACACCACGCTCGCGGCGGCGGGACTGGTGTTCAGCGGAGTGGTGGAGAAATTTCCGGAGATCCGCTGGGTGCTCGGGCATCTGGGGGGCGCGATCCCATATCTGGCGGAGCGGTTGGACCGCGGCTACCACGCATTTTCGGAGTGCCGGCGAAACATCGCGCAGCCGCCGAGCGCCTATTTGAAAAAGTTTTTCTACGACACGGTGAACTTCGATCCGCACGCGCTGGAACTGGCCATCGCGTTCGCGGGGCCGGACCAAATCCTGGCGGGGAGCGATTATCCGCATCAGATTGGGAGCATTGAAAAAATGCTGGAGAGCATACGCGCGCTGCGGGTCTCCGAGGACGTGAAGGCGCGCATCTTGGGCGGGAACGCCGCAAAGCTGATGAGACTCTAGCGCGCGAAAGCGCGGCGGGCCGATTATTTCGGAGGGAAGCCGATCTGCTGTTCCACTTGCCTGCGGAATTCCAAGGGCGAGGCGATACGGTCAAATGGCTCGGGAGTTCCGCCGGTGCCGCGTATGATGACCGTCCCATAGCCAAGAATGCGGCCGATGACGGGTTCCTCGACCACGATACTTTCGATCTTCGAGAGCAGGAGTTCGAGAGTTTCCCTGCTGAAAACTCCCTGCTTAATAAGGACGCGCTTGTTGGTGACGGCCATTTCCGTGCCATTGCGCACAATGATGCCGATGACGATGGGAATCATCGTGGCGATGATCAGGATATATCCGAGCTCACGGACTTTGTTGTAATAGAGGAGCAAGATCCCGGGGGTGAGCAGAAAAACGACGGCAAGAAAGAAGTGCCAGACAAGCACGATCCAATGAAGGCGCGTCTGGTAGAGAATGGTTTCACCGGGAATGAGATTCTTCGCTGCGTAGCTCATCTTTGGTTCTCCACTAAGTTTTCTGCAAGGGCCTGACGGGGCCAGTGCCTCGGCGCAAGGGATGTTATTCCAAGAACGCTGCAATCCACAGAGTTAATTCGCGGCGCGGGGAGCGGCTTCCGCTTCGACGCGCTTGCGCCAGTAACGCGCGAGGCCGTACCAACTGAGAGTGGGATTGGAGCCGAGGGCGTATCGCGAGACGGCGTCTTCCGGCAACGCTTCTGCAAATTCCTTTTGCGCGCTGCTCATGAACTCGGCGATTTGCGCAGGTTCGTCGGATTGCAGCGCAAGGATTTGTCGCGCGCGTTCGGCCCAGCGGCGCAAGCCGGCCCGCGTGCGGTCGAGATGTTCGGGGACGTCCGAGTACGGGCCGAAGTGGGTGAGAAAAATGCGCTGGGGCTTGTGGCGCGCGATTTCGGTGAGGCTCTGCTCCCAGGCAGCGAGATCGATATCCGGCGGGGGAGTGAGTGGCGCGACGACGTCATATCCGGGCGCGCGAAGTCCAGTGGTGTCACCCGTGAAGGCGATTCCCGTGGACTGATCGAAATAGCTGACGTGATGTGAGGCGTGACCTGGAGTGTAGGCGACCTCCATGCGGCGGCCTGCGACTTGAAAAGTTTCACCCCCGGACAATACATGGAGGTTTTCAGGCGGCACGGCAACAAACTCTCCAAACATCGGTTGGAGGGCGTCGCCATAGAGACGCGTGGCGCTTTTCAAGAGTTTAGAGGGATCGGCCATGTGAGCGGCACCGCGCTCGTGG
>JBGOTC010000290.1:0-3979 GCA_041476305.1 Terriglobia bacterium | reverse complement strand
GTCGCGGCGAAATTCAAGTCGGCCACATTGTGTTCGGCGTTGGGCAGCTCAGGGACAGCCACGGTCGGAATCTGTTGCGGGACGGGAGATTTGGGATGCATGCGCGCGAACTCTTCGGCGGACACTTGCAACTTCGGACGCACCGGCTCGCCATTCCAGACAACGATATTGGGAAGCGGCGGAAGGAACTTGGGAGCCTCGGGCGGCGCGTCCGGACGAATGAGAGTTTGCCGCGGATGATTGGGAAGCCTCGGCGCGGAGATCATGGTTTGGCGCGGGTCGAATGCGTCGGCGCCGCGTTTGGGCAACGGCTTCGCCGGATCGCCCGGAGGGCTGACGCGCTTTGCGGCACGGCCGGGGGAAATGAGAGGCAGATCATCGATCGGGCCGGACCAGGTCAATTCGAAATTAGGCATGGCCGAGACGGGCGTGGACTTCAGCAGGAAACTGCCGAACTCAAACAACACAAAACAAAAAGCCGCGTGCCAGAGCGCGGAAGCAGCGAAGGAGCGCCGCAGGGCACGGGGTTTGACCCAGCAATCGCGGAAATATGGAGATGGTGATGAGTACCTGGGCGCGCGCGGGCCGGAAATGACCGCGCGCAGGCTTTCGAAGAAGCGGCTGCGGTCACGCTGTATGGCGAGTTCCAGGCGGGGCCCGGGTCCACCCGACAAATTGATGGAAACCGGACGCGCCGCAGCGGTGATGACCCGCAGGTGCATAGCCCTTGATTATACCTCCCCCGGGTTAGACGACGGTTGGGGAGTTCGTGCTGCTCGTCCATGCGAGAAACCTCTTCAATAAATTGGCCCGAGATAGTGTGCTTGAAGCAATGACGGGAATTTGCAAACATGGTTGGGACGAGGATGCGCGATTCCCCTCCCCTCGGGAATTTCCCCTCGGGGATTGAGGCAAGTCCATGACTCCTGCAAAAGATGCTTCCCGCTCACCACGCAAACGCCGCTGGCCATGGATCGCGGGCGGCTCCGTGGCATTTATTCTGCTCCTAGGCCTGATCCTGCCTTTCTTCATTAATGTGGACAGGTGGCGGCCGGAAATTGCCGCGGCGATCTCCGAACGCACGGGGCGCGCGGTCACGTTGGGGAAGATTCACGCGCGTCTGTTGCCGACGGCGGCGGTGGTGGTGGAGGGCTTCCAAATCGGAAACCCCAAGGAATTCGGTGGAGGGAACCTTCTCACGGTCGAAAGAATTCATGCGGGGGTGTCACTTTTCCCGCTGCTGACCGGGCACATTCACATTACGTCCGTGACGCTGGTGAAACCAGAACTCAATCTGGCGGAGGACCAGGACGGGCGGACGAATTACACATTTCCGAAAGAAGCGAAGAATCCATCCTCCGGGACCAAAGGTGGGGAGGAAGCGTCGAGCGGTTTTTCACTGGATTCAATTGGGAGCATATCGCTGGAAAACGCCGAAGTGACGCTGGAACAAATCCCCTCGCGCGGAGCCAAACCCTTCCGGACGATTGCAGCGCACAAGGTGAATGTAAGCCTGAGCGATGTGGCGCTGGTTGCGGATGCCATCAAACAGTGGAAAGGTGACGCAAATCTTGGCGGAGTCACCGTGGACGTGGGGGCGCTCGCGCTGCCCATCACCTTTGATTCCGGCACAGTGAAATTGGGCGGGGGCGTGCTGGATGTGACCTTCCGCGCGCATGCAGGCAAGGTGGCCGATGTGAGGGGAAAGTTGCACGTCGCGGACGTAACGCACGCGATGACCACATTCGAGATTTCGACGCCGGAATTGAATGCGGATGCGTTGCTGGCAGCGATCCGGTCAACGCCTGAGACACATCACTCGGGAAGCGCGAGTCACGATTCGACACCGGGGAACGAGTTGCTGGCGCAAGGAAAAATTACGGCGGAGCGCGTGGCGTGGTCCCCTTACTTAGGTGGAAACGCCAATGCAGAAATTAAGGTTTACGGCGATCGAATGGAAGTGATGCCCGCGTCGATGGCGCTTTATGGCGGCACGCTGCAGTTCACGGCGCGGACGGACGCGCGCCAGACACCGGAGCGATTTTCGGCAAACATTCGATTGAGCGGGCTCGACCTGGGGCGGATGCTGGCGGCAACAAACGGCGGGATGAAGGGAAAAATGACCGGCTTCGCCGAGCTGGACCTGCAGATGTTCGGCTCCACGGGCGGCGTGTGGCAGAAATCGCTCACGGGCAGCGGAAAGTTTTCCGTACGGGATGGAAAGGTGCCCGGCGTGAGCATGGCGGGCGCGATGGGATTGCTCGCAAAGGCAAGCGGAGTGAATGAGATTCCCTTCAGCCTGATTGCCGGCGATTTGGGGATTGGCGATGCGCGAGTCTCCACGCGGGAAATAAAGATGGACTCGCCCTCGGGGACCATTGTGTTATCGGGCGGCTTCAGCCTGCTGGACCAATCCATCAATTTTGATGGGAGGGCAACACTGGCGCCTTCGGGTGCTGGTGGGATGCCGGCCGAATTGCTCACGGGCCTGCTGGGCGCGGCGACGAACAGGCAAGTGACAAGCATCAACGTGCCGTTTTCGTTGCGGGGGACATTGAGCGAACCCCGTTTCCTGCCGGGCAAAGGGATTCCGAGCTTTGGGACCGCGACCTCCAGCGGCAAGCAAGGGGACAAGAGCAACGCCGCTCAGGACGCTCTGAAAAAACTTCTCGGCGGCAAACACTAGATCCGGCGCGGAATCGCGCGGGCTGACACGGCGGACACCCGGGAGTAGAATGCCCGCGCACTCGAAGTTCCCAAAGACCAAGAGGGAGAATCTGTGGACCTGGAACTGAACGAAGAGCAAAAACTGCTGCAGCAGACGGTGCGGGAATTTGCGAATTCGGAAGTAAAACCGCTGGCGCGTGAAATTGACGAGAGCGGCCACTTTCCCCGCGAAACTTTCCGCAAGGCGGCAGAGCTGGGTCTGACAGGGGTGGCGTTTCCCGAGGAGTACGGCGGGGCGGGGTTCGACCACGTGGCGTACTCGATTGTGATCGAGGAGATTTCGCGCGTGTGCGCGTCCACAGGCGTGATTCTCTCCGTGCAGAACTCGCTTTACTGTGACCCCGTGTATCGCGCGGGGACTGAGGAGCAAAAAAAGAAATTTCTCGCTCCATTTCTGCGCGGTGAAAAAATCGGATGTTATGCGTTGACGGAGCCGCAGGCAGGCTCGAATGCCGCGGCGCTGCAGACCAAGGCGGTGCTGAAAGGTGACCACTACATCCTGAACGGCACGAAGGCGTGGATTACTAACGGCGGCGCGGCGGACGCGGCGATTGTCTACGTCAACACAGAACCCGCCAAGGGCGAAAAAGGAATCACCGCGCTGGTGGTGGAGCGCGGGACGCCGGGATTCGCGGTCGGCAAGGAAGAAAAAAAACTGGGTATTAACGCGACGGCTTGCGTGGAGCTTTCGTTCACCGATTGCGCCGTGCCGGTGGCGAACCGCATCGGGAACGAGGGCGAAGGCTACAAGGTGGCGCTTTCCACATTGGACGGCGGGCGCATCGGCATCGCCGCGCAGGCCTGCGGAATCGCGCAAGGGGCATTTGAGCAGGCGCTGGCCTATTCGCAGCAGCGCATGGCGTTCGGGAAGCCCATTTCTGATTTTCAAGCCATCCAGTTCATGCTGGCGGACATGGCCACGGAAATTGACGCGGCGCGACTGTTGATCCGCAAGGCGGCGTGGAAACAGGACACCGGCGGACGCTTCTCGATGGAAGCGGCCATCGCAAAACTGTTTGCGAGCGAGATGGCGACGCGCGTCACGCACAAAGCCATTCAAGTCCACGGCGGCTACGGTTACAGCCGCGAATATCCCGTGGAGCGGATGTACCGTGACGCGCGCATCACGGAAATTTACGAAGGAACCAGTGAGATCCAGCGTCTTGTCGTTTCCTCCTGGGTTCTGAAGTCTTAGCCGCCCCGTAGTATCCTGACCGCGTGCTGGAACTCGATTGCGGACTCGAATTCGATG
>JBGOTC010000289.1:0-4008 GCA_041476305.1 Terriglobia bacterium | reverse complement strand
ATGTTCATGTCCAGCATGCAGGGAAACCCGGAGCTCTACATCGCGGATGCGAGCGGGGGGCGACCCAAGCGGCTGACATTCTCGGTGGGAGCGAACACTTCCCCGGCGTGGAATCCGAAGACCGGTCAGCAAGTGGTGTTCGTGAGCGACCGCAGCGGGCTTCCGCAACTCTACAAAATGAATGCGGATGGCACGCAGGTGGAGAAAATCGCGTTGCAGGAATCGGGCTATATTATTGATCCGGCGTGGTCACCGAACGGACAGCTCCTGGCATTCAGCTGGCAGCGGCCGGACGGAAACTACGACATTTATGCGATGGACATCATCAGCCACCAGCTGGTGCAGCTGACAAGGGATACGGGGCGGAATGAGCGGCCGTGTTGGGCTCCCGATGGGCGGCACATCGTGTTTGAATCCACGCGGACGGGGACGCGGCAAGTCTGGACCATGCTGGCGGACGGGTCCCAGGCGCGGCAGCTGACGACACAGGGCACGAACGAATCGCCCAACTGGTCGGGGCCGCGGCCATAGGGGAGAGCCGCTGCCATGGAATGCATTTTGATGCAGGTCGTGGTACACGCGAATTAATCATGGTGATACGATACGCGTGGCTTTTTTGATAGGACGACTACTTTGAGCGGCACCCCATCGAGGAGGAAAGTGAAAATGCGCAGAAACAAGTTCGGCCGAATCGCCCTGCTTGGCCTGCTGGCGACGGCAATGATTGCCGGCGCCTGCAGGCATGAGCCACCGCCGGTGAAAACAGCCGCGCCCGTTGCGCAGCCCCAAGCGACGCCGCCCGCACGACCGACCGTGACGTTGCGAGCGTCGTCCACATTTGTCCAGAAGGGAGAGAGCGCCACGCTGAGCTGGTCATCCACGAATGCCACTTCGCTGACGCTGGTGCCGAGTGTGGGGACGGTCGCGCCGGAGGGGTCGGCGAAGGTCTCGCCGACGGATTCCACGACCTATACGATCACGGCGACGGGACCGGGAGGATCCGCAGACCAAAGTGTGCGCATCACGGTGGCGCCGCCGGCCGTGGAGCAGCCCGCGCCGCAGCGCACGGAGACGATGGACGAGATGTTCCTGCGCGAAGTGAAGGACCCGCACTTCGACTACAACAAGTTCGATTTGCGTCCCGATGCTCGTGACGCCCTTTCGCAGACCGCGCAATTCCTGCGGATGCATCCGGAGATCAAAGTGGTGATCGAGGGCCACTGCGACGAACGCGGGACCACGGAATACAACCTGGGCCTGGGCCAGAACCGCGCGGAGGCCACCAAGAAATTCCTCGTCTCGCTGGGGATCGCGGAGAGCCGCATGTCCACGACCAGTTTCGGCAAGGAAAAACCAGCCTGCAACGAGCACAACGAGGAATGCTGGCAAATGAACCGCCGCGCCCATTTTGTGCGGGGGCAGTAGCGGCAGGCGGCCCAGCGGCGAGGACGAGACGCGCTTTGGCCCCCCGGCCACGGCTTGGGGGCCAAAGCGAACGATATCGAACTCGATCGGCCGCTGAAGCAACCAGCGGCGGAAACAACCGGAATTATTTGTCCGACACTTCCCTTCCTATGTTTCCGGATTAAGACGGGGGAAGGCGGCATCAAATCTCGCACCAGCCCCTCCAAGGAGGTTCTAGTGAAAAAGAATCAGATGGCATTGATGTTGGGCGCGGCCATGCTGGCAGGCGCCATTGGCGGGACGCTCTTCTCCCCTGCGCCGCTCGGCGCGGTGGCGAAGGAGATCATCGAGCTGCTGGGAGGGGTCACGCAGCTTCAACAGGGGCAGCGTGATTTGCAAAGCTCGATTGACACGAAGCACGCAGTGCTGAAGACGCTCATCGAGCAGCAGACGGATGCGACGTCAAAGTTGAACACGACCATCGGCATGCTCCAGAAGACCATGCAGGATCTGCAGGCCAACAGCGGGGCGCAGCTCAGCTCCATGACCACCCGCCTGGAGGGCGTCTCAGACAACATGGGAGACCTGCAGCAGCGGCTCTCCAAGATCAACACGCAGATCGCCGACATTCAAAGCACGCTGCAGAGCATGGACGCGAAAATCTCCGCGCTCACGGCGCCCGCGCCGAACACCAGCACGGGGCCGGGTACGGTCCCGCCGGGCGGGACCTCTACGGCGCCGGGCGGCGCGGCCGGCAATCCCCCGTCGGCGGAGACCCTTTATAGCGGCGCGCTGCACGATATCCAGACCGCCAAATATGATCTGGCGCGACAGGAATTTCAGGACTACCTGAAGTATTACCCGGGCACGGACTACGCGTCGAATGCGGTTTTTTATCTCGGCGAGATCGCGTTTGTGCAGCAGCGCTTTCAGGACGCGATCGACAAGTACAGTGAAGTGCTGACGAATTACCCGAAGAGCTTCAAGCTGGGACCCGCGCTTTACAAGCGGGGTGTGGCCAACCTTCAGTTGGGGAAGAGGACAGCGGCAATCACAGATTTGCGCGAGGTGATCCGGCGATTCCCGAACTCGGACGAGGAAAAGCTTTCCCGAGCGAAGCTGCGGGAGATGAATGTCCCGGTGGCGGGAAGGTAGAGCGGGTTTGACGGAAACGGCCTCTGGCAATGGGCGTGTGGCCTCAGGGGCTAAGGCCCCAAATTTGTGGGTCCTTTCGGCACGACTAAAGTCGTGCCCTCCCTAGTCATTCCCTCCATTGTCGTCCCCTCTCGAGTCGTGCCCTCCCTTGACGAGCCCTCCCAAAACTTGTCCGCCATGGACGTGCGATGCCTAGCCCTGCTCTCCCCAATTGCGCTCTCGCTTCGAATGCTCGGAGCTAATTCTCCAACTCCTGCAATATGAGCATCTCTCTGAATTCGAATCGTGGAACTCGCATTCAAGTGCGTGCACCCGTTTGCGCGGTGCGGAGCCGCGTGGTATCTTGCCCGCCAGTATCCGAGCGCTCGCGCAATCCTGCACGACCAATTAAGTGAGCCGCAGGGGGAAAACAATGTCCGTCAATAAGGTAATTCTGGTGGGCCGCCTGGGCAAAGACCCGGAGACCCGCTACACGCCGTCGGGGCAGGCGGTGTGCAATTTTTCGTTGGCCACGGACGAATCATTCAAGGACCGCAATGGCGAGCGCCAGAAGCGCACGGAGTGGCACCGCATCGTTTTGTGGGCAAAGCTCGGCGAGATCGCCCAGCAGTATCTGAAGAAGGGCAGCCTGGTTTACATCGAGGGGCGCATCCAGACGCGTCAGTGGGACGATAAGAACACCGGGCAGAAACGCTACTCCACGGACATTGTGGGCACGGCGATGAAGATGCTTGGCTCAAAGGGCGATTCCGGGGGCATGCGCGATTCCGCCGCTCCACCGCACGCCGCGCCCGATGCGGAATTCAATCAGGCAGGCGGCGAGGACGCCGCTCCCGCCGCGAGCGCCGGCGCTGAAATTTCGGACGAAGATATTCCCTTCTAGGTCCCGCAGATTGGAATCCCAGGAAATTCAAGACCGAGAAGAAGTGTAGATGGCGCCTGCCTAGGTCGCCTGGGAAACATCCCCTGTGGGCGGCTCATCGTCGTCATCCGCGCCAACGGCAGGCAGTGTCGGCAGAACCTCCGCGGCAATAAACCTCTCGGTGACCGGAACGTCTTTCTTCACTTTGCCGTCACGGAATTCGATGATGCGCTTGGCATAGCGGGCGATATCGGGTTCATGGGTCACGAGGACAACGGTCAGACCATTTTCGAAATTCAATCTCTGCAATATATCCATGATCTCGACAGAGGTGCGGCTGTCGAGGTTGCCGGTGGGCTCATCGGCCAGCAGGATGGAAGGGCGATTCACGAGCGCACGCGCGATGGCCACACGCTGCTGTTGACCGCCGCTCAACTGGCTGGGGTAATGATGGGCGCGGTCGGCCAGGCCCACGCGCTCAAGGGATTCCTTGGCGCGGGAGGCGCGTTCCTCGAGACTGATGCCGGCATAAATCGTGGGCAGCTCGACGTTTTCCATGGCGGAGGTGCGGGAGAGCAAGTTGAACT
>JBGOTC010000288.1:0-4013 GCA_041476305.1 Terriglobia bacterium | reverse complement strand
CGCAGTTTGTGGGAGCGCAAAGCGTCGAGCGCCAGGCGAAACGTCTCCCCCAGCGCCAATCGGGCCGATGTTCGTCTTACTGGCATGCCTTGACCAACCCCGAAGTCCTACTGAATAGAACGTTTAGAGGGCCCAAAATGTTTCCAGATCGCCGGAAACATATGACGAGTTTACCACCCAATGCGGCCGGGGCCGGAATACCGCCGCAGAAGTGCCTAAGAGTAGCCATTTGTGCGCGATAGGAGATGTTCCGGGTAGAATGGGGAGTGCAATTCGCCTCCCCGCGGCGCATTTGGCAATGCAGCCGTTCCTTTGGAAGTTGAATCCAAATGGTGGGAGTCCTCTCGGCCCGGCTTGCCACAATGCAAAAGGTCCTTATTCTCGCAGTCGTACTGAGCGCTGCAGTCGCGGCACCGTTGGGCCTTGGCGGCGCGCACCCGGCGGCACGGGACAATTCCGCTCCAACGGAAGCGGAACAACGCGCACTCCTGGACAAAGTGTTTGCCCACCAGCACGCGAATGACGCCGCGCTCGAATACTTCGAGCGCGTGGAACGGCGCTTGAGCCGCACGAACGATGGCAGCAATAGGGTTGAGACGTTGAAACGCATCCGCGTGGTGCCCACAGGAACGGGAAACGCATTGATTACGCTGGAGGATCAGGGCCGCGCGGCGGACCCGGCGGCCATCCGCAATCAGATGGATCAACTGGCAAAGACGCTGGCAACTTCGATGGATGCATCGAATGCGGAAACCAAGCGGTTGAGGGAGAGGCTGGCGCGGCGCGCGCGCGACCGGAGTGAATTGATTGACGCCATACGGCAGGCATTCGTATTCACGTGGATGGGGCGCGAAGAACGCGACGGGCGGACGCTGGTGAAATTCCACCTGGACCCGAACCCGGCTTACAAAGCTCCTTCAAGAACTACGGAGATGTTCCGCCATGCCGTGGCGACAATGTGGGTGGATGAATCCGCGGCGCAGGTGGCGCGGCTGGACGCTGAAATATCGAGCGACATCTCATTTCTCGGCGGCATTGCGGGCAAGATCTATCACGGCGGGCATTTTTTCATAGCGCAGGCGGAAGTGGAGCCGGGCGTGTGGCTGCCCACTTACTCGCAAACGGATTTGACGGCGCGAAGACTTTTCACGACCAGTGAATATCACCTGGTCACAGAAGCCGGACATTACCGGCGCATCGGGCCGCCGGAGCAGGCACTGGCCGCGATTCGGCGGGAGATGGCCAGCGCTGCAAATCCCACGCGGCAGTGAACTTCTTCGTCGTGAATGACGCAGTGCTGCCCACCTTGCTTGACCGTTTCGCGCGCACTTGTTAGCGTAATGATTCCTTCTCACATCCGAAAGGCCCAATGGAGACCATCCACATCTCGTTAAAGGACGGCAAAGTGCTGGACGTGCCGCGCGGGACCACTCCCGCGGAAGTGGCGCGAGGGATTTCGCCGCGCCTCGCGAGTGCGGCGCTGGTGGCGCGCGTGAGCAACGGCCACGAGCCGGAACTGGTGGATTTGTCGCGCCCACTGGACCGCGACGCGAAGCTCGAGATCCTGACGGAGAAAGATCCCGACGCGCTTTTCGTTTTCCGCCACTCCGCGGCGCATTTGCTGGCTGCCGCTGTGCTGGAACTTTTCCCGGACGTGAAACTGGGCATCGGCCCGCCGATTGACTACGGCTTCTTCTACGAATTTCTCCGCGAGGAGCCGTTCACTCCCGAAGACCTGGAGCGCATCGAGAAAAAGATGCACGACATCGCGTCGCGCGATGTGCCGAACGAACGCAAGCTGATGCCGAAGCCGGAGGCGCTGGAGCTCTACCGCAAGTCCAACCAGACATTTAAGTGCGAGCTGGTGGAGGAAAAGGCCACCGAGCCGATGGTCTCGTTTTACAGCACCGGCAAATTCATTGATTTTTGCCGCGGGCCGCACATCCCCAGCACCGGGCGCATCCAGGCATTCAAATTGATGAGCGTCGCCGGCGCCTACTGGAAAGGCACGGAAGGCAATCCGCAGATGCAGCGGATTTACGGCGCGTGTTTTTTCACCAAAGCGGAGCTGGATGAATACCTGCACAAGCTCGAGGAAGCCAAGCGGCGCGACCACCGTAAGCTCGGGCCGGAGCTGGGCTTGTTCAGTATTGAGGAGGAGGCCGGGCCGGGGCTGATTTTCTGGCATCCCAAGGGCGGGCTAATCCGGAAGATTATTGAGGACTGGCTGCGCGATGAACTTTTGCGCCGCGGCTACGACCTGGTGTTCACGCCGCACATCATGCTGCTGGATTTGTGGAAGACCAGCGGGCACACCGGATTTTACAAGGACAACATGTTCGGCCCGGTGGAAGTGGAAAAAGCGGATTACCAGTTGAAGCCCATGAACTGTCCCGGGCACATCCTGATTTACAAATCGGGCCTGCGAAGCTACCGCGAGTTGCCGGTGCGCTTCGCGGAACTCGGCACGGTGTACCGCTACGAGAGGAGCGGCGTGCTGCACGGTTTGCTGCGCGTGCGCGGATTCACTCAGGACGACGCGCATATTTTCTGCATGCCCTCGCAGATTGAAGCGGAAGTGGAGGCCTGCATTGATTTCGCATTCGCGGTGATGAAGAACTTCGGCTTCGAGAAATATGAGGTGGAGCTTTCGGAATGGGACTCCGCGCATCCGGAAAACTACGCGGGCAAGCCGGAAGACTGGCAACGCGCGACCGCGGCGCTGGCGGACACACTCAACCGGCTGGGCGTTCCCTACAAACGCATCCAGGGCGAAGCGGCGTTTTACGGGCCGAAGATTGACGTGAAGTTAATTGACGCGATCGGGCGGCCGTGGCAGCTGACCACCGTGCAGTTCGATTTCAATCTGCCCGCGCGCTTCGGACTGGAATACGTGGGCGAGGATGGAGCGCGTCACCAGCCGCTGATGGTGCACCGCGCGTTGCTGGGAAGTGTGGAGCGGTTCTTCGGCATCCTGATCGAGCACTATGCGGGGGCGTTTCCGGCGTGGCTCGCGCCGGTGCAGGCTACCGTGCTGCCCATCAGCGAAAAGTTTATGGACTACGCGACGCAGGTGGTGGAGAAACTGAAGGCCGGCGGGTTCCGCGTGCACATGGATGACCGCAACGAAAAGCTGCAAGCGAAAATCCGCGACGCGCAGATGCAGAAGATTCCCTACATGCTGGTGGTGGGCGCGCGCGAGGCGGAGGCGGGGACGGTTGGCGTGCGTCACAGGACCAAGGGGGATTTGGGGGCGTCGCCGGTGGCGGAGTTTCTTGCGACGCTTCGCGGGGAAGTGGATAGCCGCGCTTCAAATTGAATCATTTTCAAGGAGAGTCATATGCCGAAATATGTGATTGAACGCGAAATTCCCGGCGCGGGGAAACTTACGCCGCAGGAATTGCATGGAATCGCGCAGAAGTCCTGCAGCGTGCTGACCAAGATGGGACCGCAGATCCAATGGCTGCACAGCTACGTCACGGACGACAAAATTTATTGCGTTTACATCGCGCCGAATGAAGAAGCTGTCCGCGAGCACGCGAAGCAGGGCGGCTTCCCCGCCAACAGGATTTCCGCCATCCGCCGGATGATTGACCCCACTTCGGCTGAGGGATAAGGGGCGCCTCGATGGGGCGGGCTTATTTTGTATTTGCATCGCTACTCCTGTCCTCGGGGCTTCTCACACAGATCGCCCATCCAATTCCAAAGAAATCAGACAAATGGCACATCACTCCGGGCGGGACGACGGGGGTAATCACGTCCGAGATGACGGAGAAGGATCTCGTTGCGGCGTTTGGACAGAAGAATGTGACCTGGGGCGAATTCTACCTCGGAGAGGAACAAACAACGCCAGGAACAATTCTCTTCGCTGCGGATCCCCACAGACGACTTGAGGTTCTCTGGACAGACGTTGAGCACAGAAGCCATCCGAAAGAGGCGCAGATTTATGGAGACGGTAGAAGCCGGTGGGAAACGACCGGAGGAATTTCCTTGGGGACATCGTTGAAGAGACT
>JBGOTC010000287.1:0-4013 GCA_041476305.1 Terriglobia bacterium | reverse complement strand
GGTGATGCGCTGGCCCATGGTTTTCACGACGCGCCAGCCGCCGGCCATGGTGCCCGCGCCCATGGCGATGTGGCAGGAAATAATCACCCAGAAAGGAACTTCGTAGGTTTTCAACAGGCCGCCGGCAACCAGCGCGGTGGTGATGATGCCCATGCTTTTTTGCGCGTCGTTCGTCCCATGGCCGAGACTATAGCCAGCGGCGGAAACGAGCTGGAGGCGGCGAAACCAGCGGTCCACTTTCGCGGGGGGATTATTGCGGACGATCCAACTTGTGATGATGGTGACGAAGATGGCAGTGAACATACCGATGAAGGGCGCGAAAACTATGAAGATGACAGGTTTGGTCCAGCCGGAGACGATGATGGCGGAAAATCCGGCGCGGGCGACGGCGGCTCCGCCGAAACCACCGATGAGGGCGTGCGATGAGCTGGTGGGCAAGCCGAGGATCAGGGTGATCAAATTCCAGATAATCGCGCCAAGGAGCCCGGCGATCAGCACCTGTTCGTTGACGGCTTCCAGGCGAACCATCCCCTTCCCGATGGTTTTCGCGACGGCGGTGCCGAAGACAAACGCGGCGATGAAATTCCAGAACGCGGCCCAGAGGACGGCGCGAAAGGGAGTGAGAACGCGGGTGGAGACAACGGTGGCGATGGAATTGGCGGCATCATGCCAACCGTTGGAAAAATCGAAGGCCAGCGTGATGCCGACAATCAAAACGAGTAGATGAAAGCTACTCACGGGTCGCCTCCACGGGAAAAAAGGGAGGGCAGGCCCCGGCGAGGCAGGGGCAAGAGGCGATGAAAGGGTTAGCGCAAGCGGAGCTCAAGCGTTTTTCAGGGTTACGGTTTCCAGAACATTGGCGACGTCTTCACATTTGTCCACAGCGGTTTCGATGACTTCGATAATTTCCTTCCACTTGATGATCTGCACCGGATCTTTTTCCTCGTCGAAGAGGCGGGCGATGAGCGAGCGGCACAGGCGGTCGCTTTCATTTTCCAGGCGATTGATCTCGATGCAATAGCTGAGGATGTGGTCTTTCTTGCCCAGCGCGCGAACAGCGGCGGCAACCTGTTCGGTGGTCCTTTCGAGGATGGCGGCGAGATCGGCCACGCCGGGGCGCACGTGTGCGATGCGGTAGGTGACCATGCGGCTGGCGGCCGCGTCGATTAAATCCAAAACGTCGTCAATGCGGCTGCTGAGGAGGTGGATGTCCTCGCGATCGAAGGGAGTGACGAAGGTCTGGTTCAGGCGGGTCATGACGGTGTGCGTCAAATTGTCGCCCATGTGTTCCAAATCCTTGATGCGTTCGGCGTATTTTTCGGCGCCGTCATACTTCTGGAGCATTTCCAGGAGAGCGCCGGAACCCTGGTGAGCATTTTCGGCGAGCGCGACGAACATTTCATAGAAATTGTCCGCGCGCGGCATGATGCGCCTGAGCCAACTGGTCATTTTTTCTTCGTCCTCTGCGCAGGTGTTGAATTGAGGGCCTGACTATAGCCGAAGAAAAGGGGGGCGGCAAGCAAGGGTGGGGCAAGCACGAAAAAAGCGGCGGAAAAAGGAAATCCGGGCCGAAATCTGGATAATTTCGGCCCGGAATTGAGTTCAAACGCGGAGTCTAGTGGGCAGCGGGTTTCTTGGCCGCAGGCGCGGGCATGGCCGCAGGCTTGGGGGCCCAGAAAGCCGGGTCAGAAGCGATCCACTCCTTCGCGGGATAGCTCATTTTGGGGGCAACGGCGAAGAGCATGGTTTCGCTACTGAGCGTCCCGGAATTGGAGAGCTCGTCCAACTTTCTGCGGCCGTCATCGCCAACGGCGTCGCGATAGGTCTGGCCGTGAAGGGGCCCGGCAGCGTCAATATCGGCCATCGTTTTGAACGGAGTGATAATCAGGAATGTCCCCGCAGGCATGCCGGAGTTCACCTGGTACACGGAATAGTTGAACTTGAGAGCGGTCTTCTCATGCGCGTCCTTGATGATCTTGCGGGCGGCCTCGAAATCGGCGATATGGCCGGGGCGGACTCGCACGATGGTGATGGAATCAAAATGTTGACTGGGAATGTTGACTCCCGGGCGATAGCTGAGGTCGGCGCGGTAGGTGGCGAAAATACTGCGCGAAGCGTTGCGGAGGGCGCCATCGGCTTCGTCGTTCGCGCTGAGTTCGGCCCGCATCCCGGCGTGACTGTCCTCGAAGGCCTGATCCTTGCCGAAGTCGGCATAGGACTCATAGCGGGAGATAAACCACGCCTCTTCGGGACCGGTGAGAGTCGTCAAGGCAACGTAGTGAGTGGGGAAATTGTATTTGGTGAAAGTGCGGACGTAGGCGGCTTCTGCTTTCTGGTGCGCCGCGCCCTTCCCGGTCTTTATTTCTTCACGGTAAATCTGGATCATTTTCGGAGGCGGCGTGGGGGCCAGGTCCTGGGCCACGGCGGCGGAGATGAACAGCAAGCAAAGACACAACGCAAGGTAAGGGAAAAACTTTTTCATGGAACCTCTCTCGACGAGCGAATTGAAATCCGTGCCAGAGGGAAGGCACCTCTCCCGAAGGGGTGAAGTGACTCAAGTTATGGGTTGAAGGGCAAACCGTCTGGTGGAGGGAAATTATGCCTTTGGAGGAGGAATGTCAATAAAGCGCTGTGGAAATGGAGACGCCGCCGGGTGAAACTGCGTCAAGGAGTGCCTGCCGAAGGAAGCCGAAATACAAATGCGACGGCAATCGTGGAAGCGAGCGGCTCGCCTTGAAACTTAGCGGGCTTGAATGACCATTTCGACAGAGATTGCATGGCGGCGGAGGTGAATGGCGGAAAATCGCGAACCACATTCACATACTCGATTTCGCCGCTACCCGCAATCCTGGCCTTGAGGACAACCGATCCCGGCAAGGCCGCCATGGGTTGGATGACGTAAACCGCGGACAAGACATCGGCCGCCGGATTGGGAGGCAAGGTATTACCCCTGCTTTCCCGGGCCGGAGAAGGCGACGGCGGACTCTGTCCCGCGTTGACAAAGGGATTAAACATAACGGCAACCGTGGCGCGCGAGCGAACGGGCTTGCCATCAAGTGTCGCCGCACGGAATTTCCATGTGCGGATGGAACGCATGGAGGGTTCCACCAACGAGGGGATGGAGTGTGTGGCAAAAACGTCCTCCACATTCCCACTCACATCGATCGTAAGTTCGAACAGGACAGTTCCGACCGCGACGCTGTCAAAGGGATAGGGAATGTCCGAGGCCTGCACCAATTCGCCCGGTTCAAAGACATTCTTTGGAGCGGAGGTCTGGCGACCTTGAGTGAATACTGAAACACCGCACAGGAGAGCGATGAGGGCGCTAGAAAAATGATTTCGCACCAGAGGGCACCCCTTTCCGGAGCTAACCAGGAGCATAGTCCTCTGCGCGTACTTTGAGAAGGGCGGAGCGCCAGGCGAGAAAAACTGAAGGCCGCCGCGGTTGAAAAACCGCGGCGGCCCTGAGCTTCAATTCAAATTCCGCCAGAAACTACTGCCTGCAACAGCGGCTATCGTCGTCCGGCGGAGGAGGTGGCGGGCCTCCGGTGCCGGCGCCGCCCCCACGGCGCTGCGTGTCACCGAGGTTTGCGCGCTCGCGCTGGAGTTCAATCATGTCCGGCCCATCCTGCGCGGAGCCAAGCAACCAGCGGCTGAAATAATTCATGCGCGCCCAGTTCACATAGTCGCCGTCGGTGGTGTAACCGTGGCGCTGGCCGGGAAGAATGAACATGTCAAAGCGCTTTCCGGCGCGGATGAGCGCGTCGGCCAGGCGCATGGTGTTGGCCATGTGGACGTTGTTATCCATGTCTCCGGTGGTGAGCATGAGGTGGCCCTTCAGGTTCTTGGCCAGGTCGGAGTTCTTGTCAATGTTGTAGATGAATTTCACGGTGCCGTCTTTCTGCGCTTCTTCCTTCACACCGTGGTACTTCTCGCTCCAATACTTGTTGTACACGTTGTTCTCGTGGTTGCCGGATTCGGACCACGCCACCTTGAAGAAATCCGGAAACTCG
>JBGOTC010000286.1:0-4027 GCA_041476305.1 Terriglobia bacterium | reverse complement strand
GGACCATTACCCTCGGGAATAGGCGCGCGACGCAATTTATTCCCGCGCCCGGCGTCACGGAAACGGAGCTGGCCGACGCCGCACAACTCGCGTCTTTTTCCGACGAAACTCCCGAGGGCCGGTCCATTGTTGTGCTTGCAAAGGACAAATACGGGATGCGCGGGCGGGAGCTTTCCGCTGTGGCCGCAATATTCATTCCTTTTTCGGCAACGACACGCATGTCTGGAGTGGATCTCGACGGTCGCGAAATCCGCAAGGGCGCGCCGGACTCGATCGCCGAGTATGCCGCGAAGGCAGGCAATCAAGTCCCGCCGGAGGTTAACGAGGCAGTGAAGACAATCGCGAATTCAGGCGGCACTCCTTTGCTCGTCGCGGAAGGACGCCGCGTGCTCGGCGCAATCCACTTGAAGGACATTGTGAAGGGCGGCATGCGCGAACGGTTCGATCAACTGCGGGCCATGGGAATCCGGACAATCATGATCACCGGCGATAATCCGCTTACTGCCGCGGCCATCGCACAAGAAGCGGGAGTGGATGATTATCTCGCGCAAGCCAAGCCGGAAGACAAACTTGCCCTTATCCGCAGCGAACAGGCGAAAGGGAAGCTCGTGGCGATGACGGGGGACGGCACAAATGATGCGCCTGCACTGGCTCAGGCCGATGTGGGCCTGGCGATGAACGCGGGCACGCAGGCCGCGAAGGAAGCCGGGAACATGGTGGACCTGGACTCCAATCCCACGAAACTAATTGAGGTGGTGGAAATCGGCAAGCAGTTGTTGATCACGCGCGGCGCCTTGACGACTTTCTCAGTCGCCAATGATGTTGCCAAGTATTTCGCGATTATTCCCGCGATGTTCGCGGTCGCGTTTCCTCAACTGGGTGTGCTCAACGTGATGCGGCTGGCCACCCCGCAATCCGCGGTGCTCTCCGCTGTGATTTTCAACGCGTTGATCATCGTCATCCTTATTCCGCTGGCTCTGCGTGGTGTGCGTTATCGCCCGATGGGCGCGGCGGCATTGTTGCGCCGCAACCTGCTGATTTATGGGCTCGGGGGAATTGTCGCTCCATTTGTCGGGATTAAATTGATTGATATGGCTGTCGCTGTGATGCATTTGGCCTGAAGAGGCTCCATGAAACGAAATCTCAAGATCGCTTGTTTGTGGACAATTGTGACCACCGTTTTGCTGGGTGTGCTCTATCCGCTGGCTGTTACAGGAATCGCCCAGCTCATTTTTCCGGACCAGGCCAATGGGAGTCTGATACGAGTTCGTGGGCACATCGTTGGCTCACGCCTCATAGGCCAGCCATTCATCAGGGCGGGATATTTTCACACGCGGCCATCGGCAGCTGGAGCAACGGGATACGATGCGTCGGCGTCGGGCGGATCAAATCTTGCGCCTACAAACAAGGCGCTCATTGACCGCGTTGTTGCAGCCGTTCAAGCGCTGCATGCGGAGAATCCGAACGCGCCTATACCCGTGGACCTTGTTACAACGTCCGGTTCCGGCCTTGATCCAGATATTTCTCCCGCTGCCGCAGAATTCCAGGTGCCGCGCATTGCGCGCGAGCGGGGCATGAGTGGAACCGATGTACGCGCAATAGTTCAGCGACACACGGAAGATCGCCAGTGGGGATTCCTGGGTGAGCCGCGCGTTCACGTCCTTGAGCTGAATCTCGAGCTGGACGTGAAGCACCCGCTGCGTTGAAACGAGATTCGGTCTAACGGCGCGTGCGGGAAGGCGATTTTGCGGGCAATTCGAATCGGTAACCAAGCCACGGTTCCGTGTGGATAAAACGAGGGTGGCGCGGGTCGGGCTCAATCTTCTTACGAAGTTGATTCACAAAAACACGAAGGTATTCTGTTTCTTCTCCGTAATCGGGACCCCACACGGATTGCAGCAACGCGCGGTGCGTCAGCGGTTTCCCGGCGTTCGCCACAAGTTGCCGCAACAATCCAAATTCCTTCGGAGTCAGGCGTACCGATTTTCCCTGCACAGTGACCCTGCGGGCATCAAAATCAATTTGCATTTCAGGTGAGACAATCGCCGGGGGATTATCCGTGCTCATCACGCGCCGCAACGCCGCGCGAATTCGTGCGAGTAGCTCTTCAATGCCAAAAGGTTTCACAACGTAGTCATCCGCCCCGGCATCAAGTGCCTGCACCTTATCCTTCTCCGTGTTGCGCACCGTCAGCATGATGATGGGCACATCAGAGTGCGCGCGAATTTCGCGGCATGTTTCCATGCCGCCCATGCCCGGCATGTTTACATCCAGAAGAATGAGATCGGGCTTTTCCTTGCGGAATGACTCCAAAGCTTCTTCACCGGTTTTTGCCTCCGTGATGGTGTAGCCGTGGCTTGCCAGCGCGGTACGCATCACGCGTCGGATCTGCGGCTCATCATCCACCATCAGGATAGCCGCGGAGCTCATTTCCGCGCACCCTGGCCTTTGTCCACGGGAAGCGTGAATGAAAACACTGAGCCGTGGCCCAACTGGCTCACCACATTAATAGTTCCGCCCAGCGCTTCCACAATTGCTTTCGCGATGGGCAGCCCCATGCCGGTTCCTTGCACAAGATAGCGCTGCTCTCTCCCGCGATAAAATTTGTCGAAGATCAGCCCCAATTCCAATTCTTCGATGCCGCGGCCACGGTCGGCGACGCTGGTCAAAACAAAATCACCATTCAGTTCAGCAATGATGGAAATGGGTTCGTTTTCAGGGGAATAGTTGTGAGCGTTCATGATGAGATGCAGAAGAATTTGCTTTGCGCGAGTTAAATCCGCGCGCACAGGAGGAAGATTCCCGGGTACGCGCACGTCCACGTGCCGCGCACCGAGTCCAGCTTTGCTCTGTTCCAGTGCGGCACGAATGATATCCATGATGGGATGCGGCTGCAGGTCGAGTTCAAATTCTCCTGCCTCCAGTTGAGCCATCTCCGCTGCTTCGCCCACCAGCGAGTTCAATCGGTTGGTCTCTTCGTTAATGATGGTCAGCAGCTCCTGCCGGTGGCCTTCGTCCAGTCGCGAATCGGAGAGCAGGCTCGTCACGGAGGCCTTAATTGAGGTCAGCGGCGTGCGGAAGTCGTGGGTGATGGAATCAAGCAACGCTGATTTAAGCCGCTCACCCTCTCGTGCGGCCTCTGTTTTTCCGAGCTGCTCCGTCGCGCGAGCCCTCTCAATCGCCACGGCAATCAGCGATCCCAACGCCTCCAGCGATTGTCGCGAAAGAATACGTCCGGAGATGCCCAGGCTTCCGATGACGCGGACTCCCAACCGCAG
The DNA here is from genome assembly GCA_041476305.1 of Terriglobia bacterium. Classification (GTDB taxonomy): domain Bacteria; phylum Acidobacteriota; class Terriglobia; order Acidiferrales; family UBA7541; genus DASTCZ01. The sequence goes on along the minus strand of JBGOTC010000286.1, from coordinate 749 downwards.
AGGCACAAAGCAAAGGCTCTGCGATTCATCCATGACCAATTCCTCACGTGCGACCACTGTTTTCAGCTTCTCGATTTCCAATTGAGGGATGAGCAAGCCTGAGCGGTACACTTTTTGTTTTTCGGCTAGGAAAACTGCGGCGGCGCCAAGTTCAAACAGTTCAACAACCTGCCGGGGAATCGCGTTCAGGAGTTCGATCACATTTCCGGAGCTCAAGAGCCTCTGGCTGAATTCATATAGCTTTTCGGTTTCGCGGCGGCTGCGATTGGCCTGCTCGGCCTCGCGGCGCGCCCGTGATGATAGCTGGCTCCCAATCACAGAGGTGACTAGAAATGCGAAGAGCGCCACCCAGTTTTGCGGATCGCTAATTGTGAGTTTGCCCACAGGCGGTAGAAAGAAATAGTTGAAGGCAAAAACTCCTGCTATCGACATCACAAAGGAAACGGCGACGCCCCAAAGAGTCGAGACCGCGAGGATCGCCAGGAGAAAAGTGAGCGCGACGGTGGTCGTATTGACGTGAATAATTCTTGTATAGAGGAGGGTGATGCCCGCCACCATGGCGAGCGAAATGACGAACCCCGGTACCCTGCTCGCAAGAAGTCTGCGCACGGGCCTATTCTAGCCCAGCTTCTTCGGGTACCCTAGAACCGCCTAAATCCATGCCGAAAACGCCCGAACAATGGCTGGAGGTTGCGTCGCCGCCGAAGAAAGTGCGCGGCAACTTGAAAGTTTTCCTGGGCTACGCTCCG
>JBGOTC010000285.1:0-4037 GCA_041476305.1 Terriglobia bacterium | reverse complement strand
TTGCTGGGCATCATCCTGGCCGTGGCCACGCTCGTCGGTGTGATGTCCGTTGTCGCCGGCCTGAATCTCTATGTCTCCGACAAGATCGCCAACCTCGGCGCGAACGCGTTTGTCATCGACAAATACGGCATCATCACCAGCCAGGCGGAATTCCTGAAAGCGCAGAAACGCCCGAATATTGTCTATGACGAGTTCCTCGCCCTTCAGTCCACCATGCGGCTTGCGCAGCAAGTCGCCGTCGTGGAATCCACGAGACTCGACGTCCGCAGCGGCAACCAGCTTTTCGAGGAAGTGAGCATCCTGGGGGTCACTCCGAATTACACCGATGTCCGCGCCATGACCATCGAGCACGGCCGCAACTTTACCGACACCGACGAAGAGCACCGCTCGCAGGTCTGCGTCATCGGCGCGGACGTGGTCACAAAACTGTTTTCAAACGTCGATCCCATTGGCCGCACCTTGCGCGCCGGCCCGCAGGAATTTCAGGTGGTCGGCGTGGCCGCGCCCCGCGGCTCCGTGTTTGGCCAGTCGCAGGACCAGTTTATTCTGGTCCCTTACCGCACTTATGAGAAGACCTGGCACACCGCCCAGAATTCTTTGAACATTTTCATCCAGGCGCGCTCGCCGGAATTGATCGACGCCGCCATGGACGAAGTGCGCATGCTCCTCCGCGCGCGCCGCCACACTCCCTATAATGATCCGGATAGTTTCGGCATGGTCGGCTCAAGCTCCATCACCAGTTTGTGGGAGTCATTGACCGGAAACATCTTCGGAATGGCCATATGGCTCACCTCGGTTTTCATGGTCGTCGGCGGGATCGTCATCATGAATATCATGCTGGCCAGCGTCACCGAGCGCACCCGCGAAATCGGCATTCGCAAGGCCCTGGGCGCGCGCCGCGTGCATATCATCACTCAATTTCTCGTGGAATCCGCGGTCCTCGCCGCCGCCGGCGGCTTGATGGGCATCGGCCTGGCCGAAGGAATCACACTGCTCGTTCGCGCCTCCACGGACATGCCCATGTCCACCCCGATGCACGCCGTCATTATCGGGCTGATTCTTTCCACCGGCGTCGGGCTCTTCTTTGGGATTTATCCCGCGGTGCGCGCCTCAAGGTTGGATCCGATCGAAGCTCTGCGGGCGGAAAACTGAAGTGAAAAGCACGGGGGACTCCCATGGCACACGCAACGCTTGATAACTTGAAGTTGGGAATGGATACGCTCCGCGCCCACAAACTCCGCAGCTTCCTCGCGGTCCTCGGCATCGTCATTGGCGTCGGCGTGGTCATGATTGTGGTTGCCATCATCCAGGGATTCCGCCAGCAGGTCGTGGACAGCATCAGCTCCTACGGCGCGGACACCGCTTTCGTCAGCCGCTTCGACCAGGGCCCTCACAATGGCCGCCGTCCCAAGGATGAGCGCGACCGCAAACCCCTGACCATGGAAGATGGCGAAGCCATCCGCGTGGCCTGCCCTGCCGTCAGCAACATCACCACCTGGATCACGCACTGGGAATCTGTTCACACCGCGCGTTACCAGGGCAATGTCGTCAGCGGGCCCGATTTCCGCGGCGCGCAGGCCAATTATCCTTATGTCTATGCCAATGCCACCCTGAGAGAAGGCAGGTTCTTCACGGAGTCCGAGAACGAACATCGTGAAAACGTCGCCGTCCTGGGTCAGGACACCGCTAAAGCGCTGTTTGGCGATTTGCCCGCCAATAACCGCGAAATCCTTGTGGACGGTTCCACCTTCCGCGTGATTGGGGTGATGGACAAGCCCAAGGGCGGCTTCGGGAGCGGCGATGAAGATCGCCGGCTGATCATCCCCTTTCAGACCTTCACGAAGATCTATCCCGCGGCTTACGAGATCTCCATCCGTTTGCAGGCCAAGCAGGACCAACTCAGCCTGGCGGTGGACCAGGCCCGCGAAGTGCTCCGCCGCCGGCGCAACGTCCCCTATGACAAGCCGGACTCCTTCTCCATCTCCACATCCCAGGAACAAGTCGAGCAGTTCGATTCCATCATCGGCATGGTCGTGCTTGCCACGGTGGTCATTGCTTCCATCGGTTTGCTCATTGGCGGCGTGGGAGTGATGAACATCATGCTCGTCAGCGTCACCGAGCGCACGCGAGAAATCGGTGTCCGCAAGGCCATCGGCGCCCGCCGCCGCGACATCACCCTGCAATTTCTGTTTGAAGCCATGGCGCTGACCGGCACAGGTGGATTGATCGGCGTTGTCTTCGTGGAATCGCTTGTTGCTGTCATTCGTTCCATGTCGGATTTGAAAGCCATTGTGCCGATTTGGGCGGTCATGGTGGCAATCGGCGTCTCACTGACCGTCGGACTCGCCTTCGGCGTTTGGCCGGCCATGAAAGCCTCGCGCCTCGATCCCGTCGAAGCGCTTCGCTACGAATAATTCCAATTCTGCAATGTTTCCGCATTTTCTCTCCGCGAATGGGATTTCTTGCCTTGCGCCATCTTGAAACATGACCACTACAGGTAGACACCCCGTGCCTCTTTGACAAAACATCTTGCGGTTTCTTCGCGTTTCCCTCTTGACATATTTTTCTCCACCGATGATACTGCCCCCCCAGATTCGGGGGACCGTGGAGCGGAACTGGAGCGACGACACCAACGCTCCTTCATGCGAGCGCACCACGCAGCCTGCCCGGTAGGAATCGGAAACAGCCGACGGGTCATACTCCCGGCGCCAGCTTTTGGAAATTGGGCCCGGCGCCATGAGCGATTCCGCCAGCAACTTTCTTAGGCGGATTTGCGCGGGAGTTGTTTTCGTTTTTGAGGGGCGTCCGCGCTTTCGCGTCGCCTCCGAATCGAGTAGTGCCTGACGGAGAACCAGGCGCTGCGCCCTCGCCGTCAAGCGGGGGTACAATAGGGGAATTCCGCACCCCGCGCGGGATTGCCCATGGATGCGCGGAGGCGGAAAATGGCAGACGTCAGAATGGCCCTCAATAAAGAATCGTTGCGTACCGCAACCCAGGTTGCTTCCGGAGCCGGTTCAAAAACCGGTTTGGAATTTGTCCGCCATTTTACTGACGGGAAGATTTCCCCGTTCGATTCCGTGGAATGGGAGCTCCGCACCGCACTCATCGGCAATGAGAAGGGCAAGGTCATTTTCCGCCAGGAGAATGTCGAGGTCCCTAAGTCCTGGTCGCAGACCGCCACGAACATCGTGGTCTCCAAGTATTTCCATGGTAAGCCCAACTCGCCGGAGCGCGAGACTTCCGTGCGCCAGCTGATCGGCCGCGTCGCCGACACCATCGTCGCTTGGGGAGAGAAGGGCGGCTATTTCGAGTCCACCGCTTCGCGTGACGCCTTCCGCGACGAACTCACCCATCTCCTCGTCGAGCAGAAAATGGCCTTCAACTCCCCCGTATGGTTCAACGTGGGCGTGCAGGCCAAGCCCCAGTGCTCGGCTTGCTTCATCAACTCCGTGCAGGACGACATGAGCTCCATCATGGGCCTGGCCAAGACCGAAGGCATGCTCTTCAAGTGGGGCTCCGGCACCGGCACGAATTTTTCCTCCCTGCGCGGCAGCAAGGAAACCCTCTCCGGCGGCGGCATCGCCAGCGGCCCCGTGAGTTTCATGAAGGGCTTCGACGCCTTCGCCGGCGTCATCAAGAGCGGCGGCAAGACGCGCCGCGCCGCGAAAATGGTGATCCTCAATATGGATCACCCGGACATCGTCGAGTTTATCCAGAGCAAGATGAAGGAAGAGCGCAAGGCCCAGGTGCTCATCCAGCAGGGCTATGACCCCTCAATCGACGGCGAAGCCTACTCCTCCATCTTCTTCCAGAACGCGAACCACTCCGTGCGCGTCACCGATGAATTCATGCGCGCCGTCGAGGAAGATAAGGACTGGTGGACCCGCAATGTCACCGACGATTCGCCCGCCGGGCAATACCGCGCCCGCGACCTTCTGCGCATGTCCGCCGATTCCGCCTGGCACTGCGGCGATCCCGGCATGCAGTACGATTCGACCATCAATCGCTGGCACACCTGCAAAGCCACCGACCGCATC
>JBGOTC010000284.1:0-4046 GCA_041476305.1 Terriglobia bacterium | reverse complement strand
CTGTCGAGGTTGCCGGTGGGCTCATCGGCCAGAAGGATGGTCGGGTGATTCACCAGCGCGCGAGCGAGCGAGGCGCGTTGCTGCTCGCCGCCGGACAGTTCCGCCGGGCGGTGCGCCAGCCGCGCCGCCAGGCCCACGCGCTCCAGCGCTTCCTGCACGCGTCCGGCGCGTTGCTTGCGTTCCAACTCGGCGAGGCGCAGCGGAAGCTCCACATTTTCTTCGAGCGTCATTCGCGGCAGCAGATTGAAAGACTGGAAGACCATGCCCACGGTTTGGTTGCGGTGTTTCGCAAGTTCGTCGCCGGACATATTCGCGAGGTCTTTTCCGTGGGCGAAAATCGCGCCACTGGAAGGGCGGTCGAGACCCGCGAATAGGTTGAGCAGCGTTGATTTTCCCGAGCCGGAGCTGCCCAGCAACGCGACGAATTCGCCGCGCTCGATCTCGATTGACACTCCATCCACGGCGCGGATGGTCGCGCTTCCCATGGTGTAATGCCGCGCGACGTCCAGAGTGCGCAGGGCGGGCTGAGGTGTTTCCGTCATTCGCTCACCATTTGTGATGGCAATTCACAGATAACTATACGCGATGTCCTGAAAATTAGTTGCCTGCACTCGCAGGCTAGAATCCCCCGACCTTGTGCCGGATGAGATAGCTAAGAAGGATCCCCGCCCCGGCGTCCTGCGTGAAGTGCGCGATCATTCCCGGCTTCAAACTGCGCCGCCAGGCCGCCAGCATCCCGAACATCGCGCCAAAAACGCCGATGACGATGGCCTGCCTGCTGCCCTGATAGATGTGCGCCGCGCCGAACGCCGCGGCGGAAAGCACAATGCCCAGCGTCGCGTTGCGCGTCCATGCGGTGAACTGCCCTTGCAGGTATCCGCGAAAAATCACTTCTTCGCAGAACCCGGCCGTAAACGAGAGCGCAACCCACATCGCAGTTTCCAGGGGCCCCTGCGGAATCATGAACCGAATACTCTGGGTGGACTGAGGAGCCTGGACCAGGTGGGAAACAACGGCCAGCGTGACGAACGACGTGAGCAGGAAACCCACCGCGATGCCCACGTCCAGGAAAAATGCGCCCACGGATTTCCAGCGCCGCCCCACCAGTTCGCGCAGCGTGCCGCCGCGCTTGTGAATGCCATAAACGACGTATGCGACGATCACCCATTCAAATGTCATCGTAATCAGGTAGGACAACGGATGGTTTGGCGTTGCTTTCGCGCGCATGCCCGCGGCGCGCATCTGCCCGAGGTAGGCCCACCCGCCCATGATCGCGAGCAAGCTCAATGTGTGAACTGCGCTGGCGATGGGCCGCGGCGGGATCAAAGGTGCGCCGGGAATTATTCCTGGTGCGTCTGCTGCCATCTCATCTGAATTCATGGAGTTAATCTCCTAAGCTGCCGGCCAGCGACCGCGCCAAACTGGAGCGCATTTGTTCCTGGTCATAGTACGCGTCCTGTGCAGAGTTTATTGCGTATCCAGCAGGATGTTTTGGGGAAGAACAGTCCTGTGCCGCAGACTTGGCCGCAGTGAATTTCCCCAAGGGAACTTCGGAATTCCTAAACGCTCGCCGCCCCTGCCGAGCTCGCGACCCCACACGATTTCCACACATTGTTACAGTTTATTAACAAACTGCGTCTTGACTTTATCCCAGTGCAGGCCCAAAGTGCCGCTGCGAGGAGCTCATGCCCGAGCGCGCTTCGCTCTTCCTCAGTTTCATTTGGCGGCCTGAACGGTGCGTAGTAGCCCGCGCCAAGTGCAGTTCTCCCCACGGGACAATCGATGTGTGGAACTGTTGCATGGCGCGTTTCAGATGCTCATGGATCTGGTCAGCGGCCACTTGCTCGAGTTCGTCAAGACTGGAACCAGACAAGAGCCGCGTGACCCTTGAGGCCGGTGCCTGGGAAGCCGCCGGCAACAGGCCAGCGGACGGAGCCAATCCTGTCATAACGAAAGGCTTCTCGCGCCTTCAAACTCAAAACAGGGGGCATTTGCTATGACAAGGAAAAAGATCTCGTCGATCGTGATCACTACGGTTTCACTCTCTCTCCTGGTTGGTATGGCTTTTGCGGCGCAGGACAAATATACGGTGAAAGTGCCGAACGGACTCGCGTTCTCAGAATTCAGAGGATATGAGTCATGGCAGCTTATCTCTATCAGTCATACCGGACCTGCGATGGCTGCGACCCTCGGAAATCCAGTGATGATCAAAGCCTATTTAGACGGCATTCCCGGCAACGGCAAGCCTTTTCCCGACGGCGCCAAAATGGCGAAGATCCATTGGAGCACAAAAGACTTGGATACGTTCTCCGGCGCGACGGTACCGGGCTCCCAGCTGAATGTCGACTTCATGTTGAAGGACAGCAAGCGGTTTGCGGACAGCGGCGGGTGGGGATGGGCCGCGTTTGAGTACGATGCCAAATCCGATACATTTACGCCCGCTACCACGACCGCCAAGCCGCCGCAGGGGAACGACGCCAAGTGCGGGTTCGCCTGCCACACGACAGTGAAGGACAAGGACTACGTCTTCACGAGTTACGGGCACAGGTGAATTGGCCTGACCAACGCGCAGGCTGATGAGATGACGTTATGGAGGGTGGCCCATCCTTTGCTGGTGCGCAAAGGGTGGGGCTTTTCGCATTTGATTTCCGCACGAGACGAGAAGGGACGCCAACCCAAAGTCAAAGCCCCCGCCCTTGCTACGCGAGGATGGGCCCCCCGCCGATCCGCACCTTGAGAGTGAGAGCGCAAAGGAGGCTGGCGAGACGATATCCACACAACCCAAGAACCCAGGCCTACTCGAAAGGAGCAGTCGATGAAACAACCAGACGACAAATCGCGCCGTTCATTTCTCAAGACGAGCTCGTTGATGGGTCTTGCTGTTGCAGTGAGCCCAGCCACAATCGCTGACGCATTTGCAGTTTCTGGATCCAAAACAAGTCTAAAGGAGGACACCATGAGTGAATCAAGTGGAACAAAACGGGCCAGCGAGCAGTCAGGTGACAACACCGCGATCCGTCCGTTTCATGTAGATTTTCCGGATGCGGAGCTTGCCGATCTGCGGAGGCGCGTAATGGCAACGAAGTGGCCTGAGCGGGAATTGGTCAATGATGCGACGTCAGGCGTGCAGCTCGCGACCATGCAGAAACTCGCGAAATATTGGTCGACAGAGTACGACTGGCGAAAGGTTGAAGCGAGACTGAACGCCCTGCCGCAATTCGTCACTACGATCGATGGCCTCGATATCCACTTCATCCACGTCCGCTCAAAACATGCCAATGCCTTGCCGGTCATCGTGACGCATGGGTGGCCCGGCTCGATCATTGAGCAGTTGAAGATCATCGGCCCTCTCACCGATCCTACTGCCCATTATGGTGGGAATGCGGAAGACGCATTTGACGTGGTAATCCCGTCCCTGCCGGGTTACGGGTTCTCCGGCAAGCCGACGAAGCCGGGATGGAATCCCGTCACCATCGCCAAGGCATGGGCCACGCTGATGCAACGTCTCGGCTACACGAAGTATGTGGCACAAGGTGGCGACTGGGGCAACGCCGTTTCGGAGATAATGGCCCTGCTACAGCTGCCGGGATTGCTCGGGATTCACACCAACATGGCGGCAACGGTTCCGCCCGATGTTTCGAAGGCCCTCTCGATGGGCGGCCCGCCACCCGCCGGGCTCTCGCCCGATGAAAAGCACGCTTGGGATCAAATCGATGACTTCTACAAGAACGGGCTAGGCTACGCCCTCGAGATGAACAACCGCCCGCAGACGCTTTACGGGATTGTCGATTCGCCCGTCGGCCTCGCGTCGTGGATGATCGATCACGACATTCGCAGCTACCAGATGATCGCCCGCGTTTTCGACGGCAAGACCGAGGGGCTGACGCGCGACGACGTCCTTGACAATGTCACGCTCTACTGGCTGACGAACACCGCGATCTCTTCGGCGCGTCTCTACTGGGACACCCGGCATACTTTGCCACCCGGCGGGGGCTTTTTCGACGTGAGGGGCGTCAAGCTTCCGGTCGGCGTAAGTGCGTTTGCGG
>JBGOTC010000283.1:0-4094 GCA_041476305.1 Terriglobia bacterium | reverse complement strand
GCCTTGTACATGTATTGCAGACCCAGATAGTCAGCTTCGCGTTCAGCGTCGCGCGAGAATTTCAAGAAACCGATGGGGATGGCGAGCTGCGCGGCTTGGTAAATGCCGTACCCCGCCCAGCCGCCCGGCCCCAGGAGGATCAGCGGGATCATCGCGAGTTGTACGATTTGGCCCCGGGTCGCGTTCTTGGTGCCATGGCGGGCCGCCACGTGCGCAATTTCATGTGCCATGACTCCGGCGAGTTCGGCTTCCTCGTGCGCGCGGAGAATGAGGCCGCTGTTCACGTAGAAAAATCCGCCGGGAAGTGCAAAGGCATTGACGGATTCCGAATCAATCACCTTGATGGTGAAGGGCACACGGGAATCCGAATTCCGCACCAGGTTTTGGCCCACGCGATTGACATACTCAACGATGACCGGATCATCCACCATCTTGGACGTCTGCTCAACCTGCTGGGCGAGCGATTTCCCCAATCCGATCTCTTTCTCGATGGAATATAGGTTCACACCCTTGCCGATGTTCCGGTTGCCGATGGCTTCCACGTCCTGCTTAGAACCCTGCTTAACGTTCGGTTCCGCCTGCTGCGGGATGGGCGCGTCGTGACCTGGGTCACTTGTTTTCGGTTTTACCGGAGTGCAGGGCTGCGTGGCCTGGGATGATTGCGTCGAATCGGGTGGAGGCGTCTGCTGCGTCGTCTGGTCCGTTCTGCACGGCGGCGGGGCTTGCGATGATTGACCCGACTGCACCGGAGGCGGAGCCTGCTGTTGGTCTGATTGCTGCGGGCTGGTGAGGGCCGGAACCGCGGCGACAACCAAAACAAGCAATCCCGCGGCAAAAGGCCGAAGCAGGTGTCTCATGGACCCTCCTCGAAGCTACCCAAGGGCATTATACACCCGTAGGGGGTGACTCCATTGATTCTCTTCAACATACGATGTCGGAACCCTTAAAAAGGATTCCCCGGGGGGTTGCGAGGTGAGGGCCAGCAACTGCACTCGCGCACCAAGGAGGAGGGCTGAGGAGGTTGCGGTGTCAATCGAGGACAGGCCGATTGACATGCACAGCCATTCCCCCTAGATTCGTAATGCGCAAGACAAATGAGCGGCCGAAAAATCAATGTTGGCGAAGTCTGGAAAAATGATAAGACCGGCGAAACCTACCTCGTCACGCGTCTATTCAATGAAGCGCTGGCCACATTCGCGGTCCTGCGGCTCACGACAAACGATGCCGCGAAACCGCTGCGCGTGAAGGTGGCGCGGAGCGCGGATGGAATGGCTTTGCCGGGATATACGCCAACGCAGGACACGGAAGGCCGTTAAGCTGTACTTTTCCGCGATTCAGATTGACCTGACAGGTATCTGCACCACGTCATCTACCTGCATCATCTCCCGGACAAGAAACGCCTCGCCATAATCCACTCCAATCATCTGGCCAAATGAGCGGGCGGCGATCTCCACGCGGCGGTCGAGCTCATCAAGCGGCAAGTGCACTCTCGAGAGGGCGCGGACCTCCCGGCGGGGCGGGCGAAACTGGGAGCGGAAAGCATTTACCGCGCGCTGCCGCCGCGGAAATTCGCGCGTAATGTCCACCACGAAACTCGGACGCATCGGGGAATCAAACGTGGTGTAGAGGACTTTGAACGGGCGGAATGGTTCACCGGGAATGGGCAATCGCTTCAAACCCGCGAGGAAGCAGGCTTCATACGCCAGGCGCCCGGCGGTGTAGTGGTCCGGGTGCCGTCCCTCCCAGTAGGGCAGGATCACGGTGTGGGGCCGCAAACGGCGAATGTGCTGCGCGATGGCCAGTTTCTGCTCCTGGACCACCGCGAGGCCCGCGTCGGGGAGGCCAACATTTTCTCGAACTTTGACACGGAGCAGACGGGCGGCGGCAGCGGCTTCGCGCCGCCGGAGTTCGGGCGTGCCGCGCGTGCCCATTTCACCTTCCGTCAAATCGAGGATCCCGGTCGCATATCCGCGCGCGGCCATCTTGATGAGCGTCCCGCCGCAGGTAAGTTCCACGTCATCGGGATGAGCGGCGATGGCCAGCAAATCGAGTTTCATGATTCCTCCCGTGCAAATTGCTTGAGCAGTTGTGGACACGCGATTCTAGCAGGACACCGCACTTCGGCGCATGTCCAGCCGTTCGCTGTTGCATCAAGATGATTGTGGCGCGCTGTATAGCGCGACAATCAGAACGAGCTATAATTCAATTGCCGTGCGAATCTTCTCTGCCATTATTGTCATTTTGCTTTCCGGGGCAGCAGTTTCCCAATCTCCCCAGGAATCCTCGACCTTTCCCATACCCAACAACATGATTGATCTCTGGCGCGGTGCGGGACTCACCGGTTCGGAAGCGAAGCTGTTGTTTGATGGGATGGCGCCCATGCTGCGCGAGCTGGAGAAGTACTGCGACCCGAAGTACAACTACGAGAACATCGCGATGGCCGGCGCCAATTTTGGGAGACTGGGAAAAGGAGTGATTGTCCTGCTGCATAAATCGTGCAGCTGCGGCGCCACCGGGAATTGCCCGATACTCGTTTACCTACGTGAAAAAAATGGGTACCGAGCAATCCTGGGTGATGGCCGGGCGCATCAACCGTACGGTTGGGCTTATGGAGTTGTGAATTCCAAGACCGACGTGCCCGATCTTGTTTTTGGAAGCCACTCCAGCAGCAATCTCGTGCGACTTGAACTTTACCGTTACTCCAACGGTCAATTCGCTCTACACGGATGCGAATTTCTCAGGTCAAGATCAGAATCCACAATTAATTGGTGGAACCCGGCAGAGGTTATCGTTGAACCGTGCGTGAAGCAGCAGCCGCCTCAGTAAGCCGCCAGCTCTTCCATCGCCGTGTTCACCTTGCCCACATCCACAAGGTAATACTTTTGCAGCGGCGGGCTGAACGGCATGGGAGGAATGTCGGGACCGGTGACGCGCATGATCGGTCCGTCGAGGAAATCGAACGCCTCATCGCCGACGATGGCGGCCAACTCCGCGCCGATGCCCATCGTTTTCTTGTCTTCGTGGACGATCAGGCACTTGTTCGTCTTTTTCACGGAGGCCAGGATGGTTTCCTTGTCGAGCGGCGAAAGCGTGCGCAGTTCGACGACTTCGGCGTCCACGCCCTGCTTGGCCATGGCTTCGGCCGATTCCATCGCCACGTGCGTCATATAGCCGTAGGTGAGCACGGTGAGGTCGGTGCCCTCACGGCGCACGGCGGCTTTGCCAAGCGGCACGGTGTAATCGCCTTCCGGCACTTCGCCCTTGATGGTGCGATACAGTTTTTTGTGCTCAAAGAATAGAACCGGGTTGGGATCGCGAATCGCGGCGATCAACATGCCCTTGGCATCGTACGGATTCGAAGGCATCACAACTTTCAGTCCCGGCTCATGCACAAACCATGCGGCGTTCTCCTGTGAATGGTACAGCCCTGCGCCCGTTCCCCCTCCACAGCAAATCCGCACCGTGATGGGGCAGGAGAATCCGCCGGCGCTGCGGTAATGGAGTTTCGACGCCTGCTGGACAATCTGGTCCATGGCCGGTGTGATGAAATCCGTGAATTGAATTTCGGGGATGGGCCGCAAGCCAACCATGGAGGAGCCGATGGCCGCGGCGATGATGATGCCTTCGGCGAGCGGCGTATCCAGAACGCGGTCTTCGCCATACTTGGTGTGGAGGCCCGCGGTGGCGCCGAAGACTCCGCCGGAAGGGCCGATGTCTTCGCCGAGCAGGAACACGCGCTCGTCGCGCCCCATCTCCTGGTCGAGGGCTTCGATAATCGCTTCAATGAATGTCAGGATGCGCGGCATATGCGGTTATTTCTCCTCGGCCCAAACAAAGTTCGGCGCCTCTTCCATGGCGGGGAAGGGGCTCTGCTCCGCGAATTCGACCGCGGTGTTGATTTCTTCGGTGATCTCCGCGGCGATCTGTTTTTTCTGTTCTTCCGTCAGGAGCTTGCGATCCAGCAGATACTTTTCCATGCGAGGGAGTGGATCTTTCTTCCGCCAGGATTCGACTTCGTCCTTAGTGCGGTACTTGGCGGGGTCAATTTCCGAATGGCCGTACCAACGATAGGTCTTGCACTCGATGAGCGTGGG
>JBGOTC010000282.1:0-4110 GCA_041476305.1 Terriglobia bacterium | reverse complement strand
ACTTGAGAGATGGAACGGACGGGCAGGGCACGGACTATGTTAGCGCAAAGGTATACAGTTGTCAATGACTATTTACTGAGTAGTATTCGAATGAGCGTTCGAACGCGGAATAGGACGTTCGAATTGCAAAGAGGAATTGGATCCAATCGCTTACTATTCCGCTGCGGCAGTGCAAGAGTCTTTCGACCTCGCTTTGGACAGTTGGCCACCCGGGTACGCTGAGTTACTGAGCCTTCTTAGATCCGATGATTTTGCCTTTAGTCTTTGGGCTAGAACCCCGCGCCTTTTCCAATAACATCATGTAGCCCAGCCAAGGACGCGCAGACGGTTTGAATGCCCCTTCGCGATAAGCCGCCCAAATGTCCGCAGCGCTTCCAATTGCTTCCTCCGTCCTGTTGTTATAGTTATTTCCAAACGATCCGACTTGGGACTTGAATTCGATGCCCGCCAGCAATCTTCCATTCGACACAATCAAGAGATCCCACTTTTTCTCAGGGCGATACCATCCTGGAAGTTCAATTCTTTTTTCGCAATAAACGTGAGCCTTGGGAAGGCCATTCTTGCAGAGGAAGTCTCGAACCAGAGACACGAAGCCGTCCATCTGACGGCCTCCCGTTACCGCCGTTCTAGCTCCGGAATCACGTGATCCAGTTTTCTTGCCCTGATTCTTTGCCTGCTCTGTTCGAGTGAGCCAGAAGTGTTTGATTGCCGCGCGGAGTCCTGTGTCGATCGTTGAATGTAGGGTCATGCGCGGAATTATTTAGCATCTACCGTGTGAATCGCGGCGGCGCTGAAGAGCGAACGAGTTTCTTCTGAGATGCGGTCTTGCGCCAGTTTGAAGTAGTGGGGATCAATTTCAAATCCGATGCTGCTTCTTCCCCATTTGGCCGACGCAATCGTGGTCGTGCCTGTTCCCATGAATGGATCAAGCACCGTGTCTCCAACGAAACTGAACATCCGGACCAGCCTTTCGGCAAGTTCAAGAGGATATGGCGCGGGGTGATGCTTTGTGGAAGCACCCGTCAGGCCACTCCAGATCTGTTGGAACCATTTCTTGTGGTTCTCAGCGGAAATCACGCTCAGCAGTTTCGTTGGAACGTCCGGGGCACGATATCCGCCGGGTTTCCGCTCCATCAGGATGAATTCGATATCATTCTTTATTACCGAATTCGGCTCATATGGTTTTCCAAGAAATCCAGATCCATTTTCGACCTCATGGACAGCGTTGGAGATCTTGTGCCAGATGATCGGCGAGAGATTATCGAATCCCAGCTTTCGACAACGCTCCTGGATAGAGGAGTGGAGAGGAACAACTGTGTGCCGGCCTTCATTTTCGCGGCGGGAAAGGCAAACATCACCGACAACGCAAATCAGGCGGCCACCTGGAACCAGCGCCTCATAACAATTCCTCCACACCTTGTCCAGTTCATCAAGAAATTGCTCATAATCTTCAACGTGACCTAGCTGTCCTTCCGAGTCCCTGTATTCCTTCAATGTCCAATAGGGTGGAGAAGTAAGGATCAGGTGAATTGTTTCTGATCCGAGAGCCGACATTTTCCTTGCATCGCACAGGTGGAGGGTGTGACTCGTGGGAACATTCTGAACGGCTCTCTCAATTCGCTGGATCAGAGAATTGTCTTTCGCAATGCGTGGAATCGCAGTTTGGATATTCTCCATGTTCCCAAGCTCCGTTGGGACGTATGTGGAAAGATCCAGAGTATCCTGCCCCCCGGAATTCTGCCGAGGTCTTGCTTTGGCTACCAGGTGCATTGCGTTGAGCCATTATCCACGATTCCGAGGATTCAGTAAAAGTTAGTTAACTGCAAAAGCAGGAAGAGCCGATTGAAAAAGCGATCCCCTTGGTAGCTCCGCAATTCCATCAGTCGCAACTGTAGATGAGGGAGCTGAGGCCCTTGGGGAGCTGCGACTAAAAGAGTTCGCGCTTGCCGGCGGCCTTTCGCAGGGCGGAGGCGGCCACCAACCGGAGGGCAGCCTCGTCTTTTCCTGCAATCTCACCAATAGCGACCAAGGCCGATTGATAAAGCAGCGGCACATCGGAGAGGAGTGCCTCCGTCAAAGCCGGCACCGCCTCCCTGGCCTTGCTTCCAAACCGGCCGAGGGCATTGGCTGCTTCCAGCGACATCGAGGTACGATTCACTTGAACGATCCTGATCATTGGTGCGATGGCGCGCTCGTCGCCCAGTTCCGCGAGAAGGTCCATACATTTCCCCGTAGAGATTCCGAAAGCCGCGGATTGCATTTCGGCGCGTTGCGGCCAGTCAGCGGCTTCACGCACGATTCCAAGGGCCCGTTCTGTTGCGGCGCGAAGGATTGCGGTGGCCGCACTACTCACCTCGGCTGTGGAGCTCTTCGCAGCATCCCGAAGCATGGGGAGCGCCCGAGAAGCCTCGAGACCTGTAGTTGCCGCGACCAGCGCGTTCGTCGCCACGCTTTTGACCGCAGGGTCGGTATCGGTCGAAGCGCGCATGATCTCCGGCAACCACACCAAAACCGCGCGCTTGCTGACGATCAGCTCAAGCGCGGCCTTGCGCTGCGCGGGGTCGGGCGATTTCAGTTTGGATTTCAGTCCCCAAGTCCAGAACATCTGTGCGGCCTCCGTTCCTTATTCTTTTCCGCTGCCGGTAATGACCATGATTGTTCCGCATTTCAAGCAGCGGAATTTTGTGGTCCACATGGCGAAGTCGAAGAGCTCCGGGGACTGCTGTTTCAACTGGCGGATGACGGCCACGCGGTTGTAAATGGTGCCGCAGCCAGCGCAGACAGGATTCTCACCCGTATTCTCAGTCATGGCGTGCCTCCCGAACAAGCGTCACGGAAGGGCTAACCTACACCCCACCTCCGTGCCGATGCAATGTTCCAGCGAGGAGAGACGAAAGGGCCGCGCCTCCGGCGGTCGGACAAATTGGGCGGAATGGAGCCCAGCCCTACCGGGCTGGGCTAATGTTTAGTGGTCGGCCCTTTGGGCCTAGGGCGATGCAGCCACCAAGGATAATGTCGAGACCGAAGGTGACATTGCCCCTGGGCTTGTGAGTTGCGAGTGAAAGGGCGGGTCCCCCGCCTTCGCCAAGGCTACGGCGGGCAAGCTGCCAATACAAAACTAATCAACGCCGAAATGCGAGATTACTCGCTCCGCGTACCCTGCCTGCCGGCAGGCGGCAGGCAGGCTAAAGTCGTGCCCTCCCAGAGCAATCTTAAATGTCAGAGGTGAAGCCCGGGAGCAGTAGATCGGAAATAGGAGATTGAAAGGGCGGGTCTTAGACCCGCCCCTACGAGACCGACCGGGGCACCGAGGTGAGTCTACGCCAGCTACTTGGTGACTGGTTTGGGAGGCGCGGGCGCGGCGGACTTCATCACGCGCATCTCCTTGCCGACCATGATTGAATCCATTGAATTTGCGTTCGGACCCATTTCAAACTTGAATTCAGCGGAGTCCTTCGATGTGTATTTGATGGTGAAACGTCCGTGCGTCATCTTTCCCTGCATGGGCGAATCGTTATCAAACACCCAGGTATCGCCATTCACGACGCCACGGGAAACGATCACTTCACCCATGCTGGAAACAGAGGAATAGACGTAATTCTTGGCTTCGGCATCCCAGGCCAGGAAACTAACGCTATTGGCCTTGCCCATGGCGCCCATGTCGCCGGATTCCCTGCAGGAAACGGCAAAGCCACCAACCGCCCAGACGCAAGTGGAGGTTGAGGTGCCCTTGCCGCCGGGCATCATGTTGGGAACGGGTTTCATTTCGACTTCCGAGGTCCAGCTACCGACAAAGGCGGCCATCTTTCTCACTTCGGGGCCGGGCTTTGGCGGGGCCGTGGGAGCCTGCGCAAGAACGATGGTGGTGCAGAGCAGCAGCGCGAGAGCAACTGCGAATATCGAGAAGCGGCGACGCATGGTTTCCTCCAAGAGTGTCTGGGGATCGAAAAACTGTAAGGATGCTAGCAGCTTTCGCGAGGGAGGGGAAGCGAGGCCACGCCGATGAATCGGCGTGGCCGGGCTTTAATGGCTTTGCGTCAGCTACTTCGTGGCCGGTTTGGGAGGCGCGGGAGCAGCGGTTTTCCGCGTTTCCGTACCTGTCATCACCGT
>JBGOTC010000281.1:0-4116 GCA_041476305.1 Terriglobia bacterium | reverse complement strand
CTTCTCCGCGCTGGTGGTGGTGGGCGATCAGAACGGCCACGCGGGTTTCGGCATGGGCAAGGCTCGCGAAGTGCCCATGGCCATCCGCAAGGCCATCGAGCAGGCCAAGAAAAACATGCTGCGCCTGAACCTAAAGGGCACAACGATTCCGCATATTGTCACCGGACATTATTGTTCGGGACAAGTGCTGCTCAAACCCGCGCCCGATGGCACCGGCATCATCGCCGGGGGCCCGGTGCGCGCCGTGATGGAGGTTGCGGGCATCCACAACGTGCTGACGAAATCCATCGGCACCTCGAACCCGCACAACGTGGTCAAGGCCACCTTCGACGCATTGTTGCAACTGAAAAACGCCAGCCAGGTGGCGGAGACGCGTTCCAAGGCGGTCGAAGACCTGCACCGTTAGGCGCGGGAACCTGAACAGGGAACTGTGATTCGACGATGACCACAAAGAAAAAAGACGGCACGCTCAAAATCAAGTGGGTGCGGAGTTTTATCGGCTGCCCCATCGGGATGCGCGAAACCATCCGCGGGCTGGGATTCCGCCGCATGCACCAGGTGGTGGAGCGCGCCGACAATCCTTCAACGCGCGGGATGATTCTGAAAGTTCGTCACCTTGTGGAAGTGACCGAGTAAAGGCGGGAGAAACCGGCAATGGGCTATAACCTTTCCAATTTGAAGCCGCCGCGCGGGTCCAAGCACCGCAAAGTGCGCGTGGGCCGCGGCATGGGGTCGAAACTCGGCAAGACGGCGGGCCGGGGAAACAAGGGACAGAAATCTCGCTCGGGTTATGCCAGCCGCCCGGGATTTGAAGGCGGCCAGATGCCTCTGCACCGCCGCATCCCCAAGCGCGGCTTCCACAATCCCACGACGAAGGAGTTTTCCGTCGTGAACGTGGAAATGTTGAATGCCTTCACCGCCGGGGAAACTGTTACGCCGGAACTCTTGCGCAGCAAGGGAATGGTTCGCCGCGCGGCCGGCGAAGTGAAAGTTCTGGGTGATGGTGACTTGAAGATCGCTCTCACCGTTCAGGCGCACGCTTTCAGCGCCTCGGCGAAGGAAAAAATCGCCGCCGCGGGCGGCAAGGTGGAACAGTTGTAATGGGATCGTTTTTCACAGGCCTGGCCAACATCTTCCGCATTCCGGACTTGCGGAAGCGCGTGCTGTTCACGCTCGCGCTTTTGGCCGTCTATCGCATCGGCGCGCACATTCCCACGCCGGGCATTAATACCGCTGTCCTGGAAGAAATCTTCAAGCAGAACGCGGGTTCGGTGCTGAGCTTGTTCGACCTGTTCAGCGGCGGCAACTTCCGCCGGCTGACCATTTTCGCTCTTGGCATCATGCCCTACATCACTTCCTCCATTATTTTGCAATTGTTGACCGTGGTGTGGCCTTATCTTGAGCGCCTCCAGAAGGAAGGCGAGCTCGGCCGCAAGAAGATTACGCAGTACACGCGCTACCTGACCGTGGTGCTGAGCTTGATCCAGTCCTTCACCATCGCGGAAACACTGCAACGCACGGGATTCGGCGCGAACAATACTTCGCTCGTTTATCACCCGGGGCCGGGGTTCATTCTCCTGACCATGCTCACGCTCACCACCGGCACCGCGTTTATCATGTGGCTGGGCGAGCAGATTACCGACCGCGGCATCGGGAACGGGATGTCGCTCATCATTTTCTCCGGCATTGTCATTGGCTTGCCGAATGCCGTCGGCGATTTGTTGGACAAGTTTAATCATGGGTTCTGGGGCCCCTTCACCGGGCTCGCCATCATTGCTCTTGTGGCCTTGATGATTGCCGTCGTCGCATTCATCGTTCTGGTCGAGGGCGCGCAGCGGCGCATTCCGGTTCAATACGCGAAGCGCGTTGTGGGACGCAAGGTCATGGGCGGGCAGATGACCTATCTGCCGTTGCGTGTCAACTCCGGCGGAGTGATTCCCCCGATTTTCGCGAGTTCGTTGCTCACTTTTCCTGCGACCCTTGACCTTATTTTGTCGAAGCGCATTGGGTGGTTCCACTTGTTTGCCGAGAAGCTTGCCTGGGGCGAGCCGCTTTACACGCTGGTCTATGTCTCCCTGATTATCTTGTTTGCATTTTTTTATGTGGGGATCGTTTTCAATCCCACCGAGCTCGCTGACAACATGCGGAAGTACGGCGGGTTCATCCCCGGCATCCGGCCCGGGCGCAACACCTCGGAGCACATCAACAGGATTCTTCGCCGCCTCACACTGGTCGGCGGCATTTACCTGGCCCTGGTCTGCCTGATTCCGGAGTGGATGATCTCGGGTATCCACTTGCAGCACCTTCCCGGGGCCATGGGCAGCTGGATGGATGCGCATGCTCCGCAATTCTTGTTGCATGGATTGAACGTGACTTTTTATTTCGGCGGCACCTCGTTGCTGATTGTGGTCGGCGTGGCAATGGATACGGTCCAGCAGATCGAGGCGCAGCTTGTCATGCGAAACTACGAAGGTTTCGTCAAGAAGGGCAAGCTGCGGGGCCGGCGGTATGGATGATTCGCGGGGGCAATTCCGGCCTCGTCAGGCGGTAATTTTTCTCGGGCCGCCGGGAGCGGGGAAGGGCACGCAGGCGAAGGAAGTGGCCCGCCGTCATGGTGTGCCGCACCTCTCGACTGGTGACATGTTTCGGGAGCACGTCAGCAAAGGGACGGAGCTCGGCCAGCGCGCCAAACCGATCATGGATCACGGCGAGCTTGTGCCCGACGATATTGTCTTGGGCATGCTTGAACACCGGCTCGAGGATCCTGATTGCGCCGCCGGGTTCGTGCTCGATGGTTTTCCGCGCACGCTGCCGCAGGCCGAATCGCTTGGCAGGATTTTGGTGGCGCGCGGGTACGGCAAGCCCATCGTGATTCACTTTGTTGTGGATCGCAGCAGTTTGTTGCGGCGCTTGACCGGCCGCCGCATGTGCGGAGTTTGCGGGCGCATTTATCACGTGTACGACCGCCCGCCCCGGAACCCCGGGATTTGCGATGACGATGGCGGCACGCTGACGCAGCGTCAGGATGACACCGAGGAAGTGATCGGGGAGCGGCTCGCGACGTACGACCGCCAGACCCAGCCGCTGGTTGATTATTACCGCGGCGTGGGCACGCTGCATGAAGTGGATGCTGGCAAGGAAGTGGATTCGGTGACTTTAGCCGTCCTCAATATTCTGGACGGGAAGCGGTGATCCGGTGATTGTTTGCAAATCGAGCGCCGAACTGGAAACCATGCACCAGGCCGGGCTCATTGTCTGGGAAGTGCTCAATGAGCTCCGGATGATGGTGGCGCCGGGAGTTTCCACGCTGGATCTGGATCGCGTGGCGGAGAATCGCTCGAAGGAGCGCAAGGCCCGACCGGCATTCAAAGGCTATCGCGGTTATCCGGCGGCGCTGTGCGCTTCGATCAATGAGGAAGTGGTGCACGGGATTCCATCGGCCGCCCGGAAGTTGCGCGAAGGGGACATCGTTTCACTGGATTTCGGCGTCGAACTCGATGGTTATTTTGCGGATGCCGCGGTCACAGTTCCTGTCGGCAAGGTGGCGCCGGAACTTGAGACGCTCCTGCGCGTGACGCGGGAGTCTCTCGACAAGGCCATCGAACGCGCGCGCGTCGGCAACCGCTTGAGCGACATTGGCGCCGCCGTGCAGCACTGGGTGGAGCAATTCGGGTTCTCCGTTGTACGCGAATTTGTCGGCCATGGCATTGGGACGCACATGCACGAAGAACCGAACGTCCTGAACTATGGCGAGCCGGGACACGGGCCGCGCCTGCAGGAAGGCATGGTCCTTGCGCTCGAACCCATGGTGAACATGGGTGGCCCGGGTGTCCGCGTCCTTTCCGATGAATGGACGGCGGTGACCACCGATGGCAGACCCTCGGCGCATTTCGAGCACACCGTGGCCATCACAGCGAATGGGCCGCGGATTTTGACCCGGCCAAAGGATGTCACCGGGACTTCCTGGTGAACTTGGCAGTGAGCGGAGTTTCAGGAGCGTATGGCGAAGCCGATTGATAAGGACAAGAAGCCTCGCGACCCGGGCAATCCCAAAGAGGATGCCATTGAAGTCATGGCCACTGTGATTGAGCCGCTGCCGAATGCCATGTTTCGCGT
>JBGOTC010000280.1:0-4131 GCA_041476305.1 Terriglobia bacterium | reverse complement strand
CTGAAGGGCATCGACCACGCGTTTGAGAGTTACGCCCGTTCACGCCGCGGCCAGTCCGGCCGGCAACTCAAGAGCCTGGCCTATTGCGTGGAAGCCGTGCTGGATGCCGCCGAAGAGGAAAAGGAAGCCGCGGCGGGGACCGGTCCGGAAGCTACCTCCACGCGACCTCTTGCGGAGCCCTTTTCGCGGGAGGAATTGAAACGCTATTTCAATCGCAACTCGGAGTCTCTTGCCCGCGCCGCCGAAAAACTCACACTGCAGAGCGACCTGAGTGCTCGAATTCGTTATGCAGCTTCCAAACTTGTAGAGCTGCTACCCATCATTGATTCCCCATCGAAAATCGATCTGCAGGATCTCGAGCGCATACTTACCGTTTTGGAGGAGAAGCTGAGCGCTTCGCTGATGTCCTACTCCGGGGAAGAGCTGTTACTCAACATTCAGCGAGATTTGGACAGACAACTGGCTCCCTATCGCCGTAAAATGACATCCGACCAGTTGACCAGCCTGGAACGACGGTATACGAAGAAGCGGCTCTTCGAAACGCATGGCCTGCCAAGACTGAGTCTGTTCTACCTGAGCTGACGGAAAACTGAACATTTATGGCCTCCCCATTTGAAACTCGAATCGAGAAACTTGTCTATGGTGGCGAGGGGCTTGCCCACCACAACCAAAGCACCGTATTCGTCCCCTATGTTTTTCCTGGAGAACTCGTTCGCGTAATCCCCGTTGAGGAGAAGAAGAAGTTCATCCGCGGACGCGTGGCCGAGGTCCTTGAGCCGGCACCCGAGAGATCGGAGCCCCCATGCCCGCGGTTCGGCGTCTGCGGAGGCTGCCACTACCAGCACATTCCGTACGAAGCACAGCTGAAATTCAAAACCGAAATCCTGCGCGAGACGCTGGCGCGCATCGGGCGCATTCAGTGGACGCAGGAAATCAAGACAATAGCTTCGCCTCCCTTTGGATATCGGAATCGAGCGCAGTGGGCCGTGCGCCCGGAGGGCGCGCCGCCGCGACCTGCCGTGGGTTATTTCCAGGCGGGATCGTCCTCCCTCGCGCCAACCGGGAAGTGCCCCATTCTCGCTCCGCGATTGGAGGCGACTCTCTCGGCCTTGGATGAAGCCTTTCGGACTCTGAAATTACCGGAAAGCATCCGTGCAATCGAGTGCTTCGCCGACGAGGCTGGCGAAGGCATGCTGCTGAATTTCTCCATGACCAGGATGAAGACCTCCGCGGCCGGTTTGGAGAAACTTCTCCGTGAGGTTGTTCCGGACTTTACTTCATTTCTCTTGCAGGACGAGGAAGCCGAAAAGTTCGAACTGATTGGCCCCGGTTATGTCCAATACACGGCCGCGGGTTTCGACTTCCGAGTGGGCCACCTCTCCTTTTTCCAAGTGAACCGGTTTCTGATTGACGAAATGGTGCGCGCCGTTGTTGGCGATGCGAGAGGAGATTTGGCGCTGGACCTCTTCGCGGGCGTTGGACTGTTCTCCCTCCCGCTTTGCGCCAACTTCGGACGCGTCATCGCTGTCGAGGGCAACGTGGCGACCGCGCGCGACCTGGAAGCCAATTTGAAGAATCACCCGATTGCGCGGCACCGCCACACGGATACCGAATCATTCCTGGCGCAATGGAGGGAAAAACCGGACCTGGTCGTCCTGGATCCCCCGCGAGCCGGAGTGACCGCCCCCGCACTCGAAAGGTTGCGCGCAATCGGTCCGGATCAGATTGCCTACTTGTCATGTGACCCGGCGACGCTGGCGCGCGATCTCGCGCTCCTAACGAAAGATGTGGCCGACAGTGCGGTACGATACACCATAAGTAATATTACTTTTGTAGATATATTCCCCCAGACGTACCATATCGAGGCGCTGGTGAAGCTACAGCGCCTTGCATGAAGCTGCCCGCCCTCTCCATCCTCATTGCCTTTTGCTCTGGAATCTTGCTGGCTGCCGCCCATCCCCTGCCCCTCTGGGCATGTGCCGCTCTCTGCGGATTGTTCTTCGTGAACGCTTCATTGCTCTGGGTCAATCGCGCGTATCGTTTGGCGCTGGCCGCATCGCTCGCCGGTTGGACCATGCTGGGTTCTTTGGGTTTGGCCATCGAGCATCGCGACCGCCCCGCGAACCTCGCTTCCCTGCTCATTGAGTCCGGTCGCCTCGACACGAGCCAGCCTTTACGCTGGAGAGGTATCCTGCGGGAAAATCCCGAACAGCTCCCCTGGGGCGTGCGCTTCGATCTGGAATTGGAGAGCGTTCAAATCTCTGGTGAGAATACAAGTGTCTCCGGAGGCCTTCGCGTCACTTCCTACGGTGAAGCGCCGCCCGTTTTGATGGCCCTCGAGGCGGGCAGCCGCGCTGAAGTGCTCGTCCAGGCAAGGCTCCCCCGCAATTTCATGGACCCCGGCGCGACAGATTATCGTGGAGACCTCTCTCGACAGGGGATCGAATTAATCGCCACCCTGCGCAGCTATGAGCTGTTGACCACACACCCGAAGCCCCCACCTACGCTGACCCACAGAATGGCCCGCCTTCGCGGAAATCTTCTGAACCGCATCAGTTCCCTGCTCTCATCGTCGCCCGCACAGGCAGCCGTGTTGCGTGCCATGCTTCTCGGCGATCGTGCATTTGTTGAGAACGATGTGGCCGACGCTTTTCGCAAGACGTCCTCCTACCATGTGCTGGTCATCGCGGGGCTTCACGTAGCGGCGCTCGCGGCATTTGTTGTCTGGGCTGCGAAACGGTTGCGTCTGAGCCGGGTCGCCGGATCAATCGTCACGCTCTCTGCTCTCGCCGCGTATCTCGCCATAGTTCAGGATCGACCGCCCATCCTGCGCGCTACGATGATGGCCGCGATCTACATCCTGGCGCGAACGGCTTTCCGCCGCCTGGACACTCTGCAAGTCGCGGCTCTTGCCGCATTCTTACTCGTGTTCTTTCGTCCATCCGAATTGGCCGATTCCAGCATCCAACTTTCTTTCCTCGCCGTTGGCTCCATCGGTGGAATTGCGATCCCCATCCTGGAAAAAACAGCGGAACCGCTTCGCCGCGCTCTCCAGCACATCGGCGATGTCACCCGCGACCCGGCCTTCCGGCCGCGGCTTGTGCAACTTCGTCTGGACCTCCGGACAATTTCCAATGCTCTCGCCTCGCGGTTGCCCGGATGGCTCAAGACCCGCTCCGCCGCTGTGATCACCATTCCGATGCGGGGCTGCGTGCTGATCTGGGAGACACTTGTTGTTTCGTTTGTGATCCAGTTGGGTCTTCTCCCGCTCTTGGTTGCAGACTTTCACCGAGTGAGCATCATCGGCCCCTTGGTCAATATTCCCGCCGTGTTCTTGACGGGACTGATCGTTCCCCTGGGATTCGTAGCTCTGGCAGCAAGCTACGTTTCTGCGGCATTGGGCCACCTGGTGGCGGCAATTGCCGGACGATGCGTTGCTGCCCTGCTTACCGTTGTGAACTGGTTTGCAGGTATTGAGTGGGGCAGTTTCCGCGTCGCAAGTCCTCCGATCACACTGATTGCGGCTTTTCTTTTCTTACTCGCATTCCTGGCCATGGCCGTTCGGATGCGCCGGCGCTGGGTGCCATCGATTTCCGCCACATTGGTCGCCGCCCTCGCCATCGCCTTGGCGGCTCATCCGTTCCATCCAACTCTTTCGCAAGGCCGCCTCGAGCTCACCATTCTGGATGTTGGCCAAGGCGATTCTCTTTTTCTCGCCGCTCCGGACGGGCGTACATTGCTCGTTGACGGTGGAGGCGGCTCTGGGCCATTGCGAGTCGGCGGCACCCAGGCGCGCTACGATATTGGCGAGGAGGTTGTTTCACGGTACTTGTGGTCACGCGGAATCGAGAAGCTTGACGCGGTCGCGCTCACGCACGCGCACCAGGATCATTTGGAAGGGCTCTATTCCGTTCTCGCAAATTTCCGCGTGGCCGAGCTGTGGGTCGGGCACGACGTCGCGTCCTCCGCCTACCAACGCCTCCTTCTGGTCGCGAGCGCCAATGGGACGCGCATTCGTCACTTCGAACGCGGTGACTCCTTCGATTGGGGAGGGATGCATGGCCATGTCCTGTGGCCGGATTCAGACGCCGAACTCAAGCAACCCTCCAACAATGATTCGTTGGTGCTGCG
>JBGOTC010000279.1:0-4145 GCA_041476305.1 Terriglobia bacterium | reverse complement strand
CACGCGGATTTGATGCGTGCGGCCGGTGTGCAGTTGGATTGCAAGCAGGCTGAAGGCGCCGAAAGAAACGCAGACTCGCCAATCCGTGCGCGCGTCGCGGCCTTCCCCGCGCCGCGTGGTCATGCGCGTGCGGCGCTGCAAGTCGCGGGACACAGGCAGTTCGATCTTCCCTTTGGTCTGCTCCATGCGGCCATGGACGAGAGTGAGATAAATTTTCTCCACGGTGCGTTCGCCGAATTGTGCAGCGAGAGCGCGGTGGGCGGCATCGTTACGCGCGACGACGAGAACGCCGGAAGTGCCGCGATCCAACCGGTGGACGATGCCGGGGCGGATGACGCCCGCCGTGGAAGAGAGTTTCCCCAGGCGATGCAGCAGCGCATTGACGAGGGTGCCGCGCGATTCACCCGCGCCGGCGTGAACAATCATCCCCGCGGGCTTGTTGACCACGACCACGTCGTCATCCTCGTATAGGATTTCGACGGGGATTTCTTCGGGGGAAGCCGCGAGCGGCGGGCGCGTGACAACTTCCACCTGCACGCTTTCTCCCTCTTCGACGCGGTGTGACGCGCGCGCCGATTCGCCGGCGACAAGGACGCGGCCTTCCGCAATCAACTCCTGCACTCGAGTACGGCTGAGATCGGGCAGGCGGGCGGCAAGGTAGCGGTCCAGGCGCTGGCCGGCTTCCTCCGCAGTCACGCGGAAATGTTGGGTGGCGGAGCTGGTTGGATTTTCTGGCATGAGATACGCATTGGGGAAAGCAGGCGGCCTATTCAGCCCTCTTCATGGGAAGCAACATGTTTGTGCTGGAAAAGAATTTCGTAAGCCACCAGGAGCGCTCCGACGGTGATGGAGGTATCCGCGATGTTGAACGCCGGCCAGTGGTAACTGCCGAATTGCACATCGAAGAAATCCGTGACGCTGGAGAAAAGCGCGCGGTCAAATAGATTTCCCAGCGCTCCGCCGAGGATCAGCGCCACGCCGGAGCGGCCCGCGGCTATGCCGGCATGGCCGGCGAAGAGAAGCCACGTCAACAATACGCAGACGAAAAGCGTGGCAAGGGTCAATAGGAGCGACACCCTTGGAGACGGGGCATCCGCGAAGAATCCGAACGCAAGGCCCGGATTGCTGGCATGGACAAGCGCGAAGAAATTGGCGATGAGCGGCTTGTGGAAACCCAGTGGGGTGAGCGATTCGATGG
Organism: Terriglobia bacterium; assembly: GCA_041476305.1. GTDB lineage: Bacteria > Acidobacteriota > Terriglobia > Acidiferrales > UBA7541 > DASTCZ01. Next base: position 2,947 of record JBGOTC010000279.1, on the reverse strand, counting down.
CGTACTTGGTCAGGCGGTCGAGGGCAAAGGCGCCGAGGGTGATCCAGATCCAGCGTGAGTGGGATGGCCGCATGTCGGTTCAGGAGGCCGCAGCGGCCCCGCCGAGCAACTTTTCGACGACGGGCAGGCAGCGCTCGCACACCGTGGGAAATTTCGCGCTCTCGCCCACGTGCGTGGAATAGTTCCAGCAACGCTCGCACTTCGCGCCATCCGCGCGGCGAATGGCAATGGAAAGCCCCGGCACAGTTTCGGCGGGCGTGGCGCCCGGCACGGCTGCTCCGGATCTTTCCACCTGAGAAACAATGAAAAGCGCGGGAAGCCAATTGGCATAGGCCGCCAGCAATTTGGCAAGGTCACCTTCAGCGACCAGGGTCACGCAGACTTCGAGCGCGCCCGCGATTTGCTTCGCATTGCGCGCCGTCTCCAGTGCTTTCAGGACTTCCGTGCGGACAGCGGCCAGCTTCGTCCAATTCTCCGTTTTGTCCGCCGCAAACCCGGCGGGGAAATCCGCGGCCTTGCGGAATTCAGCCATGTGCACGCTTTCGGGCGTCCCGGGCTGCTTCGGGAAACTTTTCCAAATTTCCTCACAGGTGAAGACCAATGTGGGTGCGAGGAGGCGCACCAGCGCGTCCGCGATGCGCCAGATGGCGGTTTGTGCCGAGCGGCGCCCCGGACTTTTCGCGGCGAAGGTGTAGAGGCGGTCTTTAAGAATGTCGAAATAGAAAGCGCTCAGGTCCACAACGGCGAAATCGTGGACGGCGTGGTAAACGCGGTGAAATTCAAAATTGTCATACCAGGCGCGGCATTCCCCCACCAGAGCGGCGGTGCGATGCAGCATCCAGGCGTCGAATTCCTCAAGCTGGTCATCGGGGACGGCGTCGCGCGCGGGATCGAAATCATTCAGGTTGCTGAGCGCGAAGCGGAAAGTGTTGCGAATCTTGCGATAGGCTTCCGCTAGTTGCTGCATCACGTTCTCGGACATCCACACGTCGGAGGTGTAATCCTGCGAGGCCACCCAAAGGCGCAGCATGTCCGCGCCCCACTTTTCGCAGATGTCGCGCGGAAGAACGACGTTGCCGAGCGATTTCGACATGGGCTGGCCGCGCTGGCCATCGAGCGCCCATCCATACGTGAGCACGTGGCGATAGGGAGCGGCGCCGCGGACTCCTTCGGCGACGAGGAGTGAGCTGTGGAACCATCCGCGGAACTGGTCGGGGCCTTCGAGGTACATGTCGGCGGGCCAGGGCAATTCCGCGGAGCCGAGGACGGTCAGGTTGGAAGCGCCGGAATCGAACCAGACATCGAGGATGTCATTTTCCTTTCGCCACTTTGCAGCGCCGCAGGAGCACTTCGTGCCCGCAGGCAGCAACTCCTTAGGTGAATGCTGGAACCACGCGTCGGCGCCCTCGCGCTTGAACCATTCGATGACGCTTCGCAGCGCGGGCACATCGTCAAATAATTTACCGCAGGCGTCGCAATAGAACACGACAATGGGCACGCCCCAGAAGCGCTGACGGGAAACGCACCAGTCGGGACGCTCGGCGAGCATCTGGCGCATGCGCTCTTCGCCCCAAGTGGGAGTCCAGCGGATGCGCGGCACGTCAGCCAGGGCGCGTTGACGGAGTGTCGGCGCGTTCTTGCCCGCGGACTTCGCTGTTGCGTCGAGATTGATAAACCACTGCACCGTGGCGCGGAATATGACCGGGTTGTGGCACCGCCAGCAATGCGGATAGCTGTGCGTGAGTTTGGATTCGCCGAGCAGCATCCCCTTGCCACGCAGGAGCGCGACAATCACGGGATTCGCTTCAAATACTGTCTTCCCTTTGTACTCGGGCAGGCCTTCGGTATAGCGGCCTTGATCATCCAACGGCGCGACTGTTTCCAAACCGTAGCGCTGCCCAGTCTGAAAATCTTCGGCGCCATGGCCGGGAGCGGTGTGCACGATGCCTGTGCCTTGATCAAGAGTGACGTAATCGGCCAGGACCGCGGGGACGCGCAAATCTTTCAGGAAGGGATGCTGAAACTCGAGGCCCTCGAGTTCGCGGCCTTTCCACGGGCCGCGAGTGGCTGTCGCCATAACTCCCAAGTCCTGTGAGAGCGATTCAAGCCGTTCGGCCGCCACCAAGAGCGCGCCCTGCTCCGTTTCCGCGACGACGTAATCAAATTCAGGATGGAAGGCCAGCGCGCGATTGTGGGGTAGTGTCCACGGAGTGGTAGTCCAAATGACCGCGTCCACTTTCGCGCCGAGTTTCGAGGCCGGCTCGCCGCCAGTGACCGGGAATTTCACCCAGATGGAAGGGCTGGTGTGATCCTCGTATTCCACTTCCGCTTCCGCGAGCGCAGTCGAATCGTGGATGCACCAGTAAACCGGCTTCAGCCCGCGATATACATATCCCTTTTCAAGAAAAGTGAGGAAGGCGTCCGCGATGCACGCCTCATATTCGTGGCTCATGGTCAGATAGGGTTTGTCCCACTGGCCGAAAACGCCCAGGCGCTTGAAGTCACGGCGGTGCTGCTCCACAAAGCGCATGGCAAATTCGCGGCACATCTTGCGGAATTCGGCGGGACTGACGGCGCCCTTGTGGCCGAGCTCCTTTTCCACTTTTGTTTCAATCGGGAGGCCGTGGCAATCCCAGCCCGGGACATAGGGGGCGCGGAATCCAGCCATGGTCTTCGATTTCACGACCATGTCCTTCAGGATCTTGTTCATTCCGGTGCCGAGATGAATGGTGCCGGTGGGGTAGGGTGGGCCGTCGTGCATGATGTAAGAGGGTGCGCCCGCGCGCGCCTTTTGAATGCGCTCGTAAAGCCCCTGCACTTCCCACTCTTCGAGCTGGACCGGCTCAGCCTTGGGCAGGCTGGCCTTCATGGGAAAGTCCGTGCGCGGCAAGTTCAGCGTGCTCTTCAGGTCGCTAGGCATGTGCTGGGGCATTTCTCCGGGCCGTTG
>JBGOTC010000278.1:0-4146 GCA_041476305.1 Terriglobia bacterium | reverse complement strand
TGCGCCAATCTGCCGCGGGTGGTCCTGAAGTATCGATTTCATCTGCAGCAGGTATCGATTACCAAGCGGAAGCAACAGACTCTTTGCAAGCTCGCGGCGCAGGCGTCCGCGGTATCACGCAGGACGGCCCGCGCGGATGCGCTGGCAGGCGTTCGGGAGATCACGCCAGCCGTGCTGGTCACGCTGGGAGTCACCGAGGCCATGCAGCGCGCGCAATTCTCCGCCGAACACGAATGGTGGATGGGGCTGATGTCCAAAGCGGGTGAATACCGGCTGGCATTTACGGCCAGCATGGCGGTGTGGTGGACCGATCGCCGCGCCGACGCGCGATCGCGAATTGCCGAATTCCAATTTGACGCCGCACAATTCAATTGGAAGAACAGGCGATACGGACGCGCACTCCTGGCGGGGTGGAACGCAACAATCGTTCAACCGGCGATGGCGGGACGTTTTACGAGGTCATTGTTGTGGCGACTCGGAATCCATCTAAAAGAAAAGGAGCGCAAGAGGGTTCCAAATCCTGACGATCGACCCGCGTAGAAATCGTACCAGGGCCGAGAGACGGGCTAGCGGAGTTTCGTCGTTTTTCGGAAATGACACCACCGGGGCCAGAGTGCCGATGATCTTGATTCACCGCGAGGTCATGGAAGCGATCGAGGACTACTCCTTTGTCCCTTCTTGCCAGAGAAGTTACTTTTCAGCTCCAGTTAATTTCCGGACCAGCCCACCCACTGCCGCCTTCTCGGATTCCGAAAACTTCGGGAAGCAATTGACGGCTCCCCGGACCGCGGTGTTGGATCCGACGAAGACCATGGTGGCAGGGGAACGCATGTCGAATTCCTTCTGGATGTCGTTGCGTTTGACTCCCACACACACACCAAAGGAACCGTGGGCCATGTTCAGGCTCACCTCAAATGTTGCGCGATAAATTTCACCGGCCTGGAGCGAAAAGGGGCGATGGCCCAGGCGCTCGGAAGATGTGTTGAAGATATTGTGCGTTGATTCGTCGATGAACCAAAGGAGGACGGCCATTTTCTCGACGTTTTTCCTGGCGGTCACTTCGATGTCCACCCAGGCAGTTTCTCCGGATTCGAATTTCAGTTGCGCGCCCGTGGCGCCGCGAACCTCGACCTTGGAAATATACAAGTCTTTCGTTCCGACAACATCGCCGGCGTTCAGGGTCTCGCTCAAGTAGCGCTGCACAACGGAATCCGTGGGGCCCAACGCAACGATTTTTCCCTTGTCGAGCAGCAGCGCGCGCTGGCAAAGCTCCGTCACAGTTTTCAGGTTGTGCGAAACAAATAGAACAGTCGCCCCACCCTTAATCACCGTGCGCATGCGGTCCACGCAGCGCTGCTGGAAGGCGAAGTCACCGACGCTGAGGACTTCATCCACGATGAGGACTTCGGGGTCAACATGAGCAGCCACCGAAAATCCGAGGCGCGCGTACATGCCCGAGGAGTAGCGCTTGATGGGCGTATCAATGAATTCCTCGAGGCCGGAGAAGGCGACAATCTGGTCGAGCTTCCCTTCAATCTCTCGCTTGGTCATCCCCAGGATCGTGCCATTGAGGAAAATGTTCTCACGGCCGGTGAGGTCGGGGTGGAAACCGGCGGTGACTTCGATGATGGCGCAAAGGCGCCCATTGACAACCATGCGGCCCTTTGTGGGCTTCATGATCCGGCTGAGGATTTTCAGGGCGGTGCTCTTTCCAGCCCCATTGCGTCCAATAATGCCGAGCGCCTCGCCGTGCGGGACCTCAAACGAGATATCCTGCAGGGCCCAGAACTCCCGCTTATCGTCCTCGCTGAGTTCCTGCTGGCGGAACATCTTCCCGGTGAGAGCGGGGATGAGGTCGCGGAGAGAGTTGTAGACTTCGCCCTTGCGAAATTTCTTATAGACGTGCTCCATGCGGAGCGCGATATCAGACATGTGACACCAACATCAAATGCTCTCCGCGAACACAGGCTCCAGGCGCTTGAAGAGCAAGTGTCCACAAATCACGACCGCCAAACTGAAGAAAAAGCTGTAGGCAAACCAGGCGAGGTCCGGAGTGCGGTGGCGGGTTATGCAATCGCTTAGTCCGTCGAGGATCGGAGCGACCGGATTGATGAGCAGCCATTTCGCCTTGGCGCCGAACATGCGGGCATCATAAAAGACCGGGGTGAAGAAGATCCCGAAGGTCAGCAGCACCTCGACAATGTATTTTACATCGCGGAAGAACAGACTGGCCGCGGACACGATCATTCCGATTCCAATCGAGAACATCAACATGGTGAGCAGAAGCGCCGGAGTCCACACAAGAAAGACGCTCCAACCGACCCGGGCGAACAACAGAAAGACTGAGAGGGCCGCGAAACCGACGAGAAAATCGAAGAGGCAGGCCATGACCGCGGCTACGGGGAGGATCTCTTTTGGAAAATAGATCTTGGTGACCAATCCCCCATTGTTGGTGAGGCTGTTGCATGAAAAACGGATGCTGGAAACGAGAAATGCCCAGGGGATGGCCTTCACAGCCATGCTCGCGAGGTCCTCGATTTTGAGCGGAGTGTGCGTTGCCAGGGCGTAGCCGTAGCGGACGATGAAGCCGGACATCACGATCAATACCGGCATCAGAATTGCCCACAGGAATCCCATGATGGTCTGCTTGTACCGGATCTTGATGTCCCGGTACACAATCATGTACAGCAGCCCCCGAAATCGCCAGAACTCCCGCAGGTTTTCTAGCATCCGCTCAACTATTCCTATCCACCGGCAATCCTGCCTTCCACCAGCCGGCTTCCAGATCTGCCTGCAAACACGACTTGACTCGATCGTCTAAACCCTGGGGGATCCTTCAGTGATCACTCGCACTCAGCGGGACTTTGGAATTTGCATCCGAGCGACGGCCTTGTCCCTTTCGCACGGCACGACCGGCGAGATACGTCTCCAGAGCATTCACCAGGCGATCTCCAACCTTGGCCCCGAACAATCGATGAAGCCCCCCGCGCAACCTACGCAGAGGAACCTGGCGATGGGGGCGGAGCCAGTTGTTCATCAGCTGGACGCCGTTGGAATCGAGATTCCATTTTTGTTCAAAGTGCTTCAAGGTCGCCTGCGCCCAGGAGTCGCTCCAACGCATCAGGTAGAAGGGGATGTCCGACCAGGCAAACGGAGGCGCCACAACATTGGTGACGATGGATTTCGGCTCGAACCATACCGAACCTCCGGCCTTACGAACCGTCAGGCAGATATCAACATGCTCGCGCGTATTGAGGAAGCCTTCATCGAGTGAACCCAATTCCTTGAGGACATCAGTGCGCGCCAGCATGCAGTGGAACTCGATCAGCTCGCAGGGTTCTCTGCGCAAATGCGGGCGCACATCACTCACTCGCTCATCACAGTGACGGTGCTTCTCAAGAAAGCGGCGCCGCCCGCCTTCTTCGCGAATACAGGCGTCGCCACCGGCCATGTGAATAATCTCGTGGACCGGCCGGCCGATGCAATAGAGCGGGCCGACGAGGGATGCATTGGTTTCCTCGGCGCATTGCACCAGCGCCGAAAGCCAGCCGCGGGCGAATTCCACATCGTTGTCGAGGAAAACGACGTACTTGGTGTCCACCAACCGCAAACCGATATTGCGCGCCCTGTTGGGAGAGAGGTAGTGCTCCGTCCGGATGAGCTTGAATCCCTTTTCTTCCGCCTGCATTTCAAGGTGACTCTTGATATGCGCGGGGGAGCCACCATCCACGTAGATCAGGCGGAAAGGCAGATGCGTATTGGCGTACAGGCTTTCGAGAGAGGCCCGCGTGTGGCTGAAGCGCTCGCGAGGCACGACGACAATGGTCACCGCGGGTTTGGGAACTATGCTATTTTCGCGGGAATCAGATCGAATTTCAGGTGACATTTGCCCTCATTACATTGGTAGACAGAACTCGACCATTTTCTCGTTGGGACGCGCCACGGTCTTTAGTACCGAAGTACTTGAGAAAGAAAACTTTAGGGGCTCGCCAATGGCGCGATGTGAAGCAAGGGTGCGTGCGAACCACTGATTGGCCGCCTGGTCCAGGATTGTTCATGAACCGATTCTTGTAAGTTGCTTATTTTCAATACTGTGGCCGACTTCGACTTTATTGGCGCCGTCTGTACGAATCGCCAATGAAGGCG
>JBGOTC010000277.1:0-4148 GCA_041476305.1 Terriglobia bacterium | reverse complement strand
CCGCGGGGCGCATTCAGCCCGGATTCGTTGCCCATACGCTCGGATGGCCGCTGCCCCTGAAGATTTACGGAGGCGGGTGGCTCTACGGACTGCGCGAGAATCGCGTGTCGCTGGGTATGGTGACGGCGCTCGAATACCGCGATCCGCAATTCGACCCACACGAAATCATGCAGAAGTACAAGACGCATCCATTTTTGAGACGCATTCTGGATGGCGGCAAGATGGTGCGCTACGGCGCGAAGACCGTGCCCTACGGCGGCTGGTATTCCCGTCCGCGAAGCCACCTCGGCGGCGCACTGATCATCGGCGATTCGGGGAGCCTGCTGAATTCCCAGCGGTTGAAGGGCATTCACACAGCCATCAAGAGCGGAATGTTGGCCGCGGAAACGATTTTCGACGCGCTACGCGCGGGTGACACCTCCGCGGAAAAACTTTCCGCGTACACGAAGAAGCTGGAATCAAGCTGGGTGAAAAAAGAGCTGTGGTCGGTGCGAAATTTCCACCAGAGTTTTCAACACGGGTTTTTCCGCGGAATCTTCAACACCGGCTTGCAGATGATTTCCGGCGGACGCGGTCTGATTGATCCGATGCGAAGCCGCGCGGGGCATGAGGAATACCGCAAACTCAATCGCGGCCCTGAGTTGGTGGACCAGAGCACTCGCTTCAAAGGCGATGGCGCGCTGACGTTCGACCGTTTGACGGACGTCTATCATTCGGGGACGCGCCATGAAGAAGATCAGCCGTGTCACCTGGTGGTGACCGAGCCGGATATCTGCGGCAACCGCTGTGTGCGCGAGTATGGGAACCCCTGTCAATATTTTTGCCCGGCGGCGGTTTACGAAATGGTCGGCGGGAAAGACGGGGCGCATTTGAAAATCAACGCCTCCAATTGCGTCCACTGCAAGACGTGCGACATCGCGGATCCCTACCAGATTATCAATTGGGTCGTGCCGGAAGGCGGTGGCGGGCCAAACTATGAGGGGATGTAGATTTAGTGGCTTGAAGTAACCGCTGGAAATTCCGATTACCCGCCCAGTCCGAACAATCGACGGAAGAAATTGCCAATGCGCGCGAAGATTTTCGGTCGCGGAGCCGATGAAGCAACGGCGCCCTCCGCGGAGGCAGCGCGAGGTTCGTGTATCCCTCCGGGCAGAATCGTCCCCGTGAAAACCGTTTCACTCCGCACGCGCACGGACCTCACGAGCAGAAACATCTCCGGGCTGGGCTCAGTTTGTGCGTCTGGCGAATTGGCATCGTAAGCGAGCGGCGGCATATAGACCTTGAAGATGGGCGTATCCGGGTGCGATTGCGGTTGAGCAGGCGGCGCGATGTTCGTACTCGGCTGTGCTGTCGCGGGCGGTGTTGGCGCATTCGGCCGCGGCACGGACGGAACAACCGCTCCCATCGTTTCCTGCGTGTGAATGGAATTCTTCGGGGAAAGTTTCGCGACGTCCAACTTGCAGGCGCAACCCGGCGCTTCTCCAGCAAACGAAGTCACCTGTCCGCCGGAAAGCGTCAGTCCGCCGAGCTGCGGCACGAGGATGCTCTGATCTCCCAATTGCTGCTGGATGCGCAGTGCGCCGCGCGCGGCGTGAAGGCACATCCGGCCATCCTGTTCGAGACCCATGGTGAAGTCGAGCGCGCCGCCCCCCACGGAGACGGGAGTGGCAAGGACGAACGGAGTGATGATTGAAACTTGCTCAGCCCGCGCTGTGGTGAGGTGCAGGATGCCATAGTCCAGCGCCACAGTTACCGCGCCACGGGACTTGAGCAATTCAAGCTGCGCGGCGCCGCAGATCACAATTTCGCCGCCACCTTCCAGCGTGATTCGCGCTTGCCCGCCGCGCACATTTACGCGGCTGCCGCTCACGAGAATATTCCCCGCGCTTCCTTCGGGCGGGGATGAACCAGCGGGCGGCTCGACGGTGAAGTTCTGGCCTTCGATGCGTCCGACAATTTCCGGTGAAATCTGAGCTGAAATTCCGGGCGTGGCGAGGAAGCAGATCAAAATGGCCGCAAGAAACCACGCGGCATGGGCCTTGCGCGCGAACACCCCGGGGCTGCGGGGCGCGGAGACAAGACTGGGGCGGCCGAAGAAACTCATGTTTCTGGCGAAGCCGGCTCCACTGCGGATTCAGAGCCCTTCGCCTATACTATACGCCGATGGAAGACGGCGCGAAATCCGGGATTGAGGAGCAGATTTCCAACCAGCACTATGACGTGCGCGAGCCCGAATATTCGCTGTGGCGCCGCGCGCAGATCCCGCTGATTGCCGGAGGGGTGTACGGTGTGGTGAGCGCGGTGGGGCCCACCCTGCGCTACGAAATCCTGGGCTGGCAGCACGCGGAGCGCGCCTACGCCCAGGGGAAGCGCCTGATTCTGACGTTCTGGCACTGCGCGATTTTCGGCATCATGTGGTGGACGCGCCACCGCGGCATCGTGGTGATGAACAGCACGAATTTCGACGGGCAGTGGATGCGCCGCGTGATTGAACGCCTGGGATACGGCACGGCGCAGGGAAGCTCGACGCGCGGCGGCCTGCGCGGACTGGCAACCATGGCGCAGCAGATGGAGGCCGGGCGCGACGTTGCGTTCACCATTGACGGCCCGCGCGGCCCGCGGTTCGTGGCCAAGCCCGGGCCGGTGATGCTGGCGCGGCGCACGGGATGCCCCATCAGCGTTTTCCACGTGGGGTACGAACACGCGAAGGTCTTCAAGAATTCCTGGGATCAATTTCAGATGCCGCGGCCTTGGTCGCGCGTGGTGATCGCATTCGCGCCGATGATTGATGTGCCGCCGCGGGCGGATCGTGAAATGGTGGAGGCAAAGCACGCGCTGATGCAGAGTGAACTCGAGCGCGCGCGCCATCTCGCCGAAAATTGGTTCAGGCTCACAACCGCGGAGCAGGCGCGCGAACGCGAACGCTGGAACGCCTGAATCGCCCGCTACCGCTTCATGTTTCCCGTGGTTTCCCGCTGTTCGCCGAGCGTGACGTTCACGTCCATTTTTCTTCCATTCCGATAAATCGAAATGCGCACGGTGTCGCCGGGCCGCTTGTGATTGAGCGCAACATTGAGGTCGAGTTGGTTTTCAACCTCCTTGCCATCGATGGCCACGATCACGTCGCCGCCGATCACGAGGCGCATCATTCCCGCCATCACCTGCCGGTTGCCGCCCTGGAGTCCCGCGCGCGCCGCGGGTCCGCCGGCGATGACCAGCTCGATGAGCAGTCCTTTCGTCACCGGCAAGTTCAGCGCTTCGGCGAGGTCGGGCCAGATATCCACCGACTGAATGCCCACGTAGGCGCGGTGGACGCGGCCATCGGTCATCAAATCCTGCGCAATACTTTTTGCGGTGTTGATGGGGATTGCGAACCCGATTCCTGTTGTGGCCCCCGAAGGCGTGTAGATGGCCGAGTTGATGCCGATCACTTCTCCGCGGGAATTGAGCAGCGGGCCGCCGGAATTGCCAAGATTGATGGAGGCATCGGTCTGAATCGCTTCGTCAATGAAAGTGGTTTCGCCGGTCTGCACGGTTCGGCCGACGGCGCTGATGACGCCGGTGGTGAGCGTGCTGGAAAAACGGAACGGGTTTCCGATGGCCAATACCGATTGGCCAACCAGCAACGCGGAGGAGTCACCGAGCGGCAGCGTCGCCAGGGTCTTGCCCTTGGAATCAATCTTGATGAGCGCGACATCATTCCGCGTGTCGGCGCCGACAAACGTTGCCGTGTACTGGGAACGGTCGCCGAGGGTCACTTCGATGGTCTCTGCGCCTTCCACGACGTGGTAATTTGTCAGCAGGTATCCGCGCGGGTCAATCACAAATCCCGAGCCCGCGCCTTCCACCGGCACGGCCTTCTGGAAATAAGTGGATTCAAACGCGCGCGTGTTGATGCTGGCCACGGCCGGGGAAGCCTGGCGATAGATCGTCACCGTGCGGTTTTCATCGTCGGTGAGGCCCACGGGCAGGCTGGCTGGGCGCGCGGCGGTTTTCTGCACTTGAAGCGCCTCGACCTCCGATGGAGAATGCGTGCCCCATCGCTCCCCGGCCAGATAGCCGGTGAATCCGATCAGCGCGAAAAGCGCCAGCAGGCGGATTGAGTTCGCGATTTTCGAGTTAGCTCTCATGATGAGCCTCCGTTCCAT
>JBGOTC010000276.1:0-4149 GCA_041476305.1 Terriglobia bacterium | reverse complement strand
GGTCTTTGTCCGCGGCCGCGTCACCGTGGAAGACGCCGGCACGCGCCTCGTGGCCTCCGATGCCTCGCTCATCGAAGACGTCGCCGAGCCTCCCCCTTCTCTGATTCGCATTCGCCTCGACCGCGACGCCGTGAACGACGACTTGCTCGATTCCCTCAAGGAAATCCTTACCGCGCGCCCCGGCGTTTGCCCCGTCGAATTTGAATTTGCGGGCACGGAAGGTGAATTGCTCCGCGTCGAGGCCGGTCAACACGTCCGCGCCGACCGCGATCTCCTCGCTGAGCTTTCCGAAATCTGCGGCGAAGGCGCAATCCAGGTTATCCGCGAAGCCGTAAGAGCCGCGCGCTCTTCCGCCGCCTGAACATTCCTATGGACATGAAAGACCGCCGCGACGAAATCAAGCGTCTCGAAAGAGACCTCGAGGAGTTGCGCCGCATTGCTTCCCCCGGCACACCTGACCCCGATATTGACCAGCTTCGCCAGCAGGTCAATGAATTGAAGCGTGAATTCTTCGCGCACATGAGCGCCTGGCAGCGCACGCAACTCGCCCGCCACGCGCAGCGGCCCTACACTCTCGATTACATCCGTCTTCTCTTCACCGATTTCATGGAATTGCATGGCGACCGTGCCTTCGGTGATGACCCCGCCATCATCGCCGGCCTCGCAAAATTCCACGGCCGTCCTGTCGCCATTATTGGCAGCCAGAAAGGCCGCGACACCAAGCAGCGCCTCCATCGCAATTTTGGCCAGGCCAAGCCCGAAGGCTACCGCAAGGCTCTCCGCGTGATGCAGCTCGCCGCGAAATTCGGCCGTCCCATTTTTACTTTTGTGGATACTCAGGGCGCGTACCCCGGCATTGACGCCGAGGAGCGCGGCCAGGCCGAGGCCATTGCTCACAATCTCCGCGAAATGGCGCGCATTCCCGTGCCCATCATCGTCACCATCACCGGCGAAGGCGGCTCCGGCGGAGCGTTGGGCATCGCCGTCGGCGACCGCGTCCTGCTCATGGAAAATGCTGTGTACTCCGTAATTTCTCCGGAAGGCTGCGCTTCCATTCTCTGGCGCAACTCCTCACAGGCCGAGCTCGCTGCCGACGCGCTTAAGATCACCGCCGCGGAATTGGTCGAGCTCGATCTTGTCGATGGAGTCGTCCCCGAACCCGAAGGCGGCGCGCACACCGATCACGACGAAGCTGCCCGCCTCCTGGATCCCCTCCTCTTTAACGCCCTCAACGAACTCTCCGCCATGCCTGTCCCGCAACTCCTCGAAAAACGCTACCAGCGCTTCCGCAACATGGGCCAGTTCTTCTCCCCCTCGAATTCCTAGCCTGGCCGCGGAGAGGTGGAACTTTTCCCTACCCTCTCCCGTATTTGTAGTTAGGCGGGAGGTGCTCCATGTACTGCGAACGCTGCGGCAATCAACCGGCGGAAGGTTCGCGCTTCTGCGCGAACTGCGGCAAGCCCCTGGGTCTCTCCGTGGTCCCCCTCGATCGCCAGGGCAAGGTCGAACGCCATCTGCAGACCCTTGCGATCCTTTGGTTCCTTTGCGGTGCGTTGGAGCTTTTGGGAGGCTTCTTCCTGTTCCTGGCCGGCTCTTTCTTCACGCGCGTTGTGCCCAGTCTCCGCGGTGACGTACCAGTCCTGCCCTTCATGCGCGGCATGTTTACGGTCATCGGCGTCATTGTCCTGCTGAAAGCGCTCGTCTCTTTTGCCAGCGGATGGGGCCTCTTGCAACGCGAGTCCTGGGCTCGCCCCATGGCGCTCGTCGCGGCATTTGTCGCTCTCCTGAGCCTCCCCTTTGGGACCGCGCTCGGCATCTATACTCTGTGGGTGCTCTTGCCGTTCGAGAGTGGCCGGGAATACGAACAGTTGGCCAGAGCCGCCTGATCACCGCACGCCGCGGAGAATAATCCACTTTATCTTTCGTAGGGGCGGGGCTAAGAACCGCCCTCTCACTCGCAAATCCCGAGTGACGTCCGGATGCGGCAAGAGAGCCCCCTCTTCCCCTTCACAAAAGGGAATTGCCTGTTAGGTCAAATCCCTCCACGCAATCCTTGAGCCCGCCCCCGCAGTGTTCTACGCTCTTCGCACCTCAGAGGAGCGCCCTTTGGACACGAAGATTATCGGCATCAGAGATTTGGAAGCCAGCATCGAGGACCTTGGGGACAAAGACATGGATCTCCCCGGTCCATTTCGCCCTTACGAGCGCCTGGTCTCCATCAAAATCCTCGGAAAGAAGTTTCAGGTCCCCGAGCGGAACTCGCTTCTGCGCTGCTTCCAGTTCATCAGCCCGGAGACTATCCCCTATGGCCGCTTCTGCTGGAACCAGGATTGTCAGTATTGCCGCGTCGAATGTAAGCTGCCCGATGACGACGAAACGCGCGAGATGCTCTCCTGCAAATTCATGGTCATGGCGGGAATGGAAGTCTCGAAACTCAGCCCGGAATTGAAGGCCTGCCTCCGCGGCGTCCTGAAGAAATAATTCGGCGCTGGTGGCCAAGAGACTACAGCAACTTCCGGTCAGCGGGCGTGTTCAACTAATCAGAGCTGAGATCCATTTGCGGTTGGGTGGCCAACCACCCCGGACCTTCATACCAGGCCCCCAACCTCTGTAGCGCGCGCCCCGTTCCCCCAAGACGGGGCGCTCTTTTTTTGCTGCAGTCTGTTTCCCCCCATTGCCACGACACTTGCCGTGTTCTACGATGACTCCTGATGTCGCCCGCTCCCGCATCCGCTCCCATTCTCTGCGATTCCTGCGGCCGCGCCGCATCCCCCGGGCACATCCGCGAACGACTTGCTCGCCTGGAACTGGCCACGCGCTACCGTCCCATTCATATTTCATTGCTCCTCATGAGTGCCGCGCCGCCGGGCAGCCCTTCCGATGACCTGTACGCCTGGGAGCAGCAATCAGCCGGTCCCGGCGCTCGCAACTTTGTCGAGGGGCTCCTGCAGACATTTGCCATCAGTCTTCAGATTCTTCCTGCCGAACAATTGGCCGAATTGCAGCGTCAGGGGATCTTTCTAGCTCGCCTCGTCGAATGTCCGCTCTCACCGGAATTGCAATTGAACGCGCTCGCGCCGGAATTCGGCCCCGTCCTCGTCAAGCGCATCGCTTATTCCTACAAACCCCGCCGCATCGCGCTGCTCGAGCCGGTCGCGCCCGGTCTTCCGGAAGTCCTTCGCACCGCCGGTTTCGGGGACCGCCTCATCTCGCAGGGGCAGGGAATTGAATTCCCCGCGCCGCACGATTCCGCCGCCATCCTGCGCCTTAGGTCTATTGTCATCGCCAATCCCAAGGAGTAGCGTCAAAAGAGGTGGCACATTCCCTTGTGACCATCGTCACAGAGAATCGCCAGCCCCATAACTAGAATGCCGTTGATGCCGGGCTTCCACTTGCTACAACCGGCTTATTTCCATTGTGATAGACTCCTATTGATGCGCTCAGGAGTCTTCAGGAGTCGCTTGTGAATACCAAGCTAAAATTTGGCGCCGGGGTCGTCATCATCATCGGGACGCTTATCGCCCTGGGATGGATCGGCGTCAGCCAGAGCAAGACCTATTACCACACCATCAGCGAGCTCGCCTCTCTGAAACAGAGCGACCTGCGTCAGCGCATGCGCGTTTCCGGAAATGTCGCGCCCGGCTCCATCCAGCACTTGCCCGGCCGCGTGGATTTCCTGCTGATTGAGGAAAACAAGTCCCTGCCGGTCAGCTACACCGGCACCGATCCTTTGCCCGACACGTTCAAGGATGACGCGCAAGCTCTGGTCGAAGGCCGCTTGGGCTCCGACGGAAAATTCGTCGCCGAACAGGTGCAGGCCAAGTGCGCGTCGAAATATGAAGTCGCCCCGACCGTGAAGACAACAAGCAACTGATTTCCCCAGCCTGTTGCTGGCTCCAAAACCGGTGAGGACCGGCAAATGGATTTATTCGGATCCTTCGCGCTCCTGCTTGGGTTCATTTGCGCTCTCTATGCCGTGGTTGGCGGAATCTTCGCCATCCGCACGCGCAATCCTTTTCTGGTGAAGAGCGCGCGCAACGCGGGGATGGCCGTTTGCGGCCTTGTCATCGTCGGCGCCGCCAGCCTCGTCTATCTATTCCTCACCGACAATTTTTCCATTGCTTACGTTGTCCAGCAGTGCTGCCGCGC
>JBGOTC010000275.1:0-4161 GCA_041476305.1 Terriglobia bacterium | reverse complement strand
CGCCCCCGACGACTTTGGGAATCTGCGCCAGGCCAAACTGCTTGTTGCCGGGATCTTCGCGCTCCGGCGAAAACGCCAGAAAAAAATCCACCGCAAGATTTTCCGCCTCGGGCCCCTTCGCGATGGGACAGCGCAGGCCGCTTATTTCGAGGATGGGCAGGACCAGCTCCTCGGTCGTTCCCGGATACGTTGTGGACTCGAGTACGACAAGCTGGCCCTTCTGGAGGTGCGGCTGGATCGACCGCGCCGTCTGCTCCACGTAAGAAAGGTCCGGCTCGCGGCGTTCGTCGAGCGGCGTGGGAACGCAGATGATGATCGCGTCCGCATCTTTGAGCCGCGTAAAATCCGCGGTCGCGCCGAAATGCCGACTGTTTACAAACTGCTGAATCTTGGTCTGGGGGATGTGCTCGATGTAGGTTTTCCCGGCGTTCAGCTTGGAGACTTTGTCGGGGTCGGTATCGAAGCCCGTTACGCGGTGCCCGGCCTCGGCAAAGCGCAGCGCCAGCGGCAGGCCGACGTATCCGCAGCCGATAATGCCCACCTTCAATTGAGCGCCCTTGAAAAACTCAGGTTTCCGGTCCGTCGCCATGAATTCGGTGTCTCTCCTCGTGAGTTTGCGGGGTCTTGCGGGCCGCAGGGCCAACGCGTCAAAGACTCCACACTATAGCAGGGAACGCGACACGGGAAAAAGCAGCCCGCCGAGCGGTGTTGCGCCGTTTGCAAAGGCCGGCGCGTTTGCTCAACAATCGAAGCACACGGGTGACACCTCAACACTCTATGACGCGAATCGCTGGTCTTTCCTGACAGCTCCGCTCGTAACAGAGGACACCGAAATTGGACACCGGAGAGGTGTCCTAGTGGTAGGATTCTAGTTGACAGCCGGAGTCAGGACGGTGTCACCACAATGACCTCACGACACAACAGGCTTTATGAGGAGCCTGCCTACGGTTTGCCGGAGGCTGCGGTCTACCTCAAAGTTCCCCCTCAAACTCTGCGGTATTGGTTGACAGGTTTTGGCAAGAGGCCTGCGATCATTGAGCCCATAGAATCCGGTCCCGTTCGGCTTTCCTTTTACAACCTGCTGGAGTGCCACGCCCTTGCGGCCATGCGGAAAATGTATGATCTGAAACTCCCCAAGGTCCGTGCCGCGCTGAGAAAGATCAGCAAAGACTATCCGCAACCGCACCCTCTCATCGACGAAGTCTTTCTCACGGATCGAAAGGACCTGTTCATCGAGCGGATGGGAAAGATCACTAATGTTTCCCGGCCGTATGACCAGCTGAGCCTGGACTTTTACAACCTGTGTCTCCAAAGAGTCGAAACCGACGCCAAAGGCCTTTTCCGCTTTTTCCCCTTTGTCGTCGAGCCGAAATTATCTGAGCCCAAGACCATCGAGATCAATCCCATGGTCGGGTTTGGAAAGCCCATTATCGCGGGAACGGGTATCTCGACTGCTATAATCGCATCGCGTTTCAACGCCCGGGAGTCCATTGCGGACCTAGCCGAAGAATATGGCTGCGCGCAAGAAAAGATCGAAGAAGCCATCCGCTGGGAGCGCGCACTCCCCCTCCCCGTCGCAGCCTGAAGAATTTGTTCTCTACCTCGACGAGAACCTCTGTAACTCTCGAGCCATTCTTGAAACGCTGGGGAAGCTTGGCGTTCGCTTCGAGCGCCAACTCAATCGATTTCCGCGAGGAACGCCAGACGAGACCTGGTTGCCCTTGGTGGGAAGCAACGGATGGGTACTGCTGACCACTGACAAGCGAATCCGCTACAACTTACTGGAAAAGCGCGCGCTGCAGCGGCACGCGGTTCGTGAATTCGTCTTCACATCCGGAAATATGTCCGGCCAGGAGATGGCTGCTGCACTCGAAACCGCACTGCCCAAAATGAGGCGACTCTGTCACAAATTCGATCCACCCTTCGTCGCATCCATCACGCGGATCGGCGAAGTCCACCTCCGCTGGCCGAAGGGATGATTGCCAAGTGCCCCAACTTTCGCGCCCGGCCTGTGCTCAGCAGCGGTAGCCGCCGATAGCAACTAAACGCGAGGAAATATTGACCGCTTCGCGGTCACACTGGTCAAGATACCCACGTCCATAGTAGCGCTTGAGGCCTTTCGGCATAGGGACGAACCCCCCACGTGTAAAACCGACACGTGGGGCACCCCCCTTTCTTAACTCTGCAGTGAATTCCAGGAGTGATATGCTCTCAACGATGCCGGCCGTCAAGAAGAAAGAGTCCGGGCCACCCGCCTACATATTTCAACTGCCCCACAGCGGTTTTTCTCCGGGTAACTTGATGTGCAGTACGTTTTGCCCTCAATTCCCATCCGATGGCATAACTGATACTCAGATCGGGGCCGCAAGGCGATTTGCCAGGACCCTGGCGGACGGAGTGATGCCATGAATGTTCATGCGATTGTACGCTTCGCCTGGAAAGGTTCCCTCTTTTTGGCGGTGTTCTTATTCTCGCTGACGCTCGTTCAGGTCTTGATTCTTGCCTATCCGAAGTGGTGGTATCAAAGACAGGGGGAAAATACCGAACGGGTTTGCCAACAGATACAGCCTGGAATGCCACCCGCCGCCGTCTGGCAGCTAGTCGGTAGCAATAGCCATCCCCATACTGAATCGGAAGGTAACCACGCCTAAAGCTTTTCGACTACTGAAGGCACCTGTTCTGTTTCACTCGATCCGAACACGGACAGCGTAGTCAGCAAGGCGTACGTTCGGAGCCCCGGACGATTTGTCGGAATCGAATGATCGGGGGACAAACAGCCATGAAAGCAACAATTCGTTCCGTGCTTACGCTGGTGGCGAGGGCTTTCCTCCTAGGAATAATTGTGGGAGCCATCGAAGTTATGTTCCCCTTACACCCGCGTTGGAGCTCGTTGAGCTCATACCAGAGAATTCAGCTTGGCACGACGTGGAGCGAAGCTCGAGATATTCTGACGCACTCGCAAGCGGATTGTCCTTCTCCCGAAACTCCTCAGCGTTCGATACTCCACTGTTCCGATTATTGGTGGAGTTATACGCTTTACTTCGACACTCAAACAAGTCGCGTTCGTGCTAAGCGATTCTATCCCGGGTTCAACAAACCCTTGGTAGCCCGGCTAATTATTAGCGCCGTCACGCGACTCTATAGTGGTCGCAGTTTGAGAATTGGCGGGCGCGGGCAGGCTTGAACGTTAGGACGAATTTCGGTGGCACATTCCTGCTGGGGCTCCTTTCGAATAGTTCCTGAGTAAATAACCCTTGACATTCGTGTACTCCTGTGCTAACATGCCTTATGAAGCTGTCGCTTCACCCCAGGTTTGCCTGCCCCGAACTTCTCGTTCCAAGCCGCAAACTCCCGTCGTTCCGAGATGTGTTCGCATCCCTCTCAAAACACAACACTTCCACGTCTTTCCATGAAACGACTGCAAGCCATTTAGTTTCAAGCGCTTGCGCACACTTTGCACAACTCGTCAGACAAAAACACCTCGCATCCCTTTTATTTTCAATGCCGTACGCACACTTGGGAAAAAGATGGAGGGGGTGTGGGGGAGTACCCACTTCGTTACCCACTCGTTCTCTCATCCCCGGCGGCATGCCGCTTTCTCTTGCCGGGCCGCCGCCACTCAGGCGAAGATGTCGGCAGACACGCAGCGCGCATCTTCATGACTCTGGTCATCATTCTCCTTGGTTTCGGTGTCGGCATCCTGGTGGGTCTTTTTGGCGTCGGCGGGGGTATCGTGCTGGTGCCGGCGATGGTCTATCTTCTGCGCATGGACCAGCATCTCGCGCAGGGCACCTCCCTGTTCATCCTCCTGCCCCCGCTGGGACTCGGCGCGCTCGTTTCCTATTGGAAGCGCGGCGAAGCGGACCTGCGTGCCGGAATCCTCTGCGCCCTGGGGATCCTCGCCGGCGGCTATTTTGGCAGCCGCCTCGCCATTCCTTTGAAGTCCAGCAACCTGAGAGGCGCGTTCGGCTGTTTCCTGATGTTTTCCGCGTACATGCTCTGGCGCAAGACGCGGCAGACTCCGTCTTCCGTTACGGGAGCGCCCCGATGACGGACTCTTCGATGCGGTTCGCAGGAATATTTGTCGTGGCGTGCATCTGCGGAGTCGCCGCGGGACTCTTCGGCGTGGCTGGCGGCGTGCTCCTCGTGCCTCTTCTGGGG
>JBGOTC010000274.1:0-4165 GCA_041476305.1 Terriglobia bacterium | reverse complement strand
GGTTTCTTCGGCGTTTGCGTATACACGCGAATGCAGACTCCGCGCTTCTCCGGGCATCCCTGCAAAGCCGGCGACTTCGTCTTGACACGAACTGCTTCGCGGCCATAGCGCACTAATTGCGAAAATGTGGGCACGGTTCTCCCTTAAAACCCATTTTTGGTTTTTGCTTCCGCGCGCGGACGCACTGAGCCACTCGGCGGAAGCCGCTTTCTTAAAAGAAGGGCGTACAGCGACCCCGGAGATTACCGACAAGAACTCCGCAGCGAGACTCGCAATGCGAGAACCCGAACAGCAGGATACAGCGGAGAGACTCACTCGGCTGTGCGGGGCTGGCGCCCCATTCCGGCCGCACTCCCAACTCCGTTCCGTCCTACAATGTTCCGGAGAAGGAGACCTTCCCTCTTACAGCGGGTCAATACCCCTGACCAATCCGTAAGTATAGAGATGGCATGGCTTTGTGTCAAACGAAAAAGGGAAAGGAGCGGTGGAAAACCGTTCGCCGTAGATTCGCTTCAGGGTATTTGTGCCGCCTAGAGCCAAGCACCCACAGGCCAATGCTCGGCAGTGAACCGGCGCATTGCGTAAGCTCAGCCAAACAAATAGCTTAGGGCCAAAGCCGGGTCCTCTATTTCAGTTCCAGTACCTCCTTTTCTTTGGCGGCGGAGAGATCCTCGAGCTTCTTCGTTTCCCCGTGGGTCAGTTTTTCAAGCTCCTCGATGGACCGCTTCCGCTCGTCTTCACTGACATGCTTCTCTTTTTCAAGTTTCTCGATGGCTTCCTTGATGTCCCGGCGGATGTTTCGCACCGCGGTGCGGTGGTTCTCCAACACTTTGTGCACGTGCTTCACCAGGTCCTTGCGGCGCTCCTCGTTCAACGGCGGGATCGGTACGCGGACCACCTTCCCATCGTTTGTCGGGTTTAGTCCGAGATCCGAGGTGCGAATCGCTTTGTCGATGAGCGGGACGACCCCGGGATCCCATGGAGCAATCTGGATCATGGTGGGGTCCGGCACGGAAAGTGTCCCCAGCTGGTTCACCGGCATGGGCGTGCCGTGATAATCCACGCGGATGTGGTCCAGCAGCGAAACGTTCGCGCGGCCCGTGCGCACTCCCGAGAGTTCCTTGCGGAAATCCTCCACTGCTTTTTCCATGCGGACCCTGGCTTGCGCCATTGCGTCCTTGGTATTCGCGATGGTTGTCATGGTGTTTTGTTTCTCCTGCTGAAAAAATAGTCGCCAAACTCCGCGCGCTTGCCCTCAGGATGGAATAACGAGCGAACCTACTTTTTCGCCCAGCACCACGCGCTGGATGTTTCCGGGCTTGGTCATGTTGAAAACGATGATGGGCATCTTGTTGTCCATGCAAAGCGATATGGCCGTGGTATCCATCACCGAAAGGCCCTTCTGGATCACATCGAGATATGTGATGCGCTCGAACATTTTTGCCCCGGGGACTTTTTCGGGGTCGGCGTCGTAAATCCCATCCACCCGCGTGGCCTTCAAAATCACATCGGCCTTGATTTCCATGGCGCGCAATGCCGCGGCCGTGTCCGTTGAAAAATAGGGATTGCCCGTTCCCGCGGCGAAAATAACCACGCGGCCCTTTTCCAGGTGGCGCGAAGCGCGGCGGCGGATAAACGGCTCCGCCACCTGCTGCATGGCAATCGCGCTCATCAACCGCGTGTGGCAGCCGAGTTTCTCCAGCGCGTCCTGCAATGCCAGTCCGTTGATCACCGTTGCCAACATTCCCATGTAGTCGGCCGTGGCGCGGTCGATGGCCATGGACTTCTGGCGCGTGCCGCGGAAAATATTTCCTCCGCCAACCATGATGGCGATTTCCACGCCCAGGTCGCGGACATTTTTCAATTCATTCGCAATCCCGGCAATGGTCTCACCGTGGATTCCATACCCCTGTGTGCCTTGCAATGATTCTCCGGAAAGTTTCAACACCACGCGGCGGTAGGCGGGTTCCCGCCCGCCGGATTTCGCGGCTTCCTGGGTTGGCTTGGTGGGCATCAGGTGATCTCCGCCGCACACGTTGCGGCGGAATCGCGGAAATTCTAACAGAGAATTGGGGCTTCCGACACGGTACGCCGAAAAGACTTTGCGCTGCCGGGCGGTCCGTGCCGCCGAATTGCCCGGCTATGCTTGCGCCTTGGGTGGGGAGCCCGCGGCATAAGTGGCATTCACGTCCCCGACCTTCATGCGGACGTAGCGGCGCACGGAGATCTTTTCACCGAGCTTGGCGATGGCCTGGTCCACCATCTCCTTCACGGTGACGGACTCGTCTTTAATGAAGTGCTGTTCGTAGAAGCAGTTCTCTTCGTAAAACTTTTCCATCTTGCCGGAAACGATCTTCTCAATGACCGGGTCGGGCTTGCCAGTCTGCTTCGCCACGTCGCGGGCAATCTCCCGCTCGCGGTCCAGAATCTCCGTTGTGACGTCTTCGCGCCGCACAAATCGCGGGTCGAGCGCGGCGATGTGCATGGCCAGGTCGTGGCACAAGCGCTGGAACTCCTCGGTGCGCGCCACGAAGTCGGTTTCGCAATTGACCTCCAGCAGCACGCCGATCTTCCCCCCGGCATGGATGTATGTGGTCACCAGCCCGTCGGTGGCTTCGCGCTCGGCCTTCTTCTGTGCCGCGGCCTGCCCCTTGCGGCGCAGAAAATCCACTGCCTTTTCCACATCGCCATTCGAGCTGACCAGCGCCGCGCGGCAATCGCTGAAGCCTGCGCCGGTCATCTCACGGAGTTTTTTTACCAGTTGTGCCGGGATATTTCCCGGCTCAGGAGTAGCGCTCATGGGTCCTAAACTGCCTTTCCAAAGGGGAATCAGTATTATGAAAACGTTTCACTCGCCGCGATACGGAGCGTGAACACTGCTCCGCGGGCGAATTGCAAGACGCTAACCTTCGCCGCCGGGCTTCTCTTCTCCCGGAACTTCCGGCGGGGTCTCGCCGCCCGGCGCGAAGGGCAAGTCGAGGGACGCCGGGTCCACGAATTCGCCTTCCTGTTTTTCGTAGGACTCGTATTTGCTGGTATCAACGTAGTCCACGCTCTCGTCGATCCCGCCTTCCTGGCCTTCCGTCGATTTCGCTTCGGACATCTGCGACTGTTCGTACGTCTGCCGGCCCTCGATCACCGCGTCGGCCATCTTTGACGTGAACAGGCGGATCGCGCGCAATGCGTCATCGTTGCCGGGCACCACCCAATCCACAACTTCCGGATTGCAATTGGTATCCACGATGGAGACCACCGGGATGCCCATGCGCCGCGATTCGCGCACCGCGATTTCCTCCGCGTTGGAATCGATCACGAACATGGCGTCGGGCAGATTGGTCATGTTCTCCACGCCGGAGAGATTGTGCGAGAGGTGTTCCATCTCGCGCGAGAGCCGCGCTGCTTCCTTCTTGGAAAGCTGCGCCATGCGCCCATCCTCCACCATGGCCCGCAGTTGTTTCAGGCGCTTGATGGATTTCTGCAGCGTCGACCAGTTCGTCAGCGTGCCGCCCAGCCAGCGGTGATTCACGAAAAACATTCCGCAGCGCTGCGCTTCTTCCGCAATCGCTTCCTGTGCCTGGCGTTTGGTTCCGACGAACAGGATGCTCCGGCCCTGGCCGCTCAACTCACTCACAAACCGCGCGGCTTCGCGGAACATCTTCAAGGTTTTCTGGAGATCAATTATGTGGATCCCGTTGCGTTCCCCGAAGATATATTCCTTCATCCGGGGATTCCAGCGGCGCGTCTGGTGGCCAAAGTGGACTCCGGCCTCCAGCAGCTCCTTCATCGTGATTTCAACTGCCAACGATCCTCCTCAATAGAGTGAGTGCTTGCGCGCCGCCCTCTCCCGCACTTGCTGCTCGTGCGGAAAAAACCAGCGAGAGCATCCGTCTTGCCGGCGCCTTGCCGGCCGTGAATTTGGTCCCGGAGCCGTTGTGGGCCGCGGACCAGAAATCTGCTACCGACCTTCGCGATGCGCGCGAACTAGCGCTTGCTGAATTGGAAGCGCTTGCGGGCGCCCTTCTGCCCGTATTTCTTGCGTTCCTTCATGCGCGAATCGCGGGTCATGAAACCGTTTCGCCGCAGACCCACGCGCAGGTCGGCGTTGAATTTGGAGAGCGCGCGGGAAAGCCCCATACGCACCGCGCCGGCCTGTCCGCCGGGCCCG
>JBGOTC010000273.1:0-4182 GCA_041476305.1 Terriglobia bacterium | reverse complement strand
GGATGACAAGCTCACCGAGAAGCGCAACCGCACCGTCAATGAGCCTATCTTCTTCTACTCCCACGGCTCGCGGCAACCCATGGAGATCGTCATCAATTCCGTGGCCAGAAACAAAGTCGTCGGCTACTTGAGTATCCCGAAGGCCAGCCAGCAATCTTCGGAGAGCACCGGAGCAACCAGCAACCGGTAGTCAAATTTGTGCCCGTCGCGGAGATGCGCTCATGGCCGCGGCGGCACCTGCCGTGCGAGCCCGAAGTGACCTTCGACGCTCCGCACGCGAGGGCCGGGGGAGCAATGACACCAACTCCCCCGGCCCAGTCTTATTTCATTTTCTCGCGGCATTATTCCTACCTGGTTCTGGTACTTCGCAATTCCCTCTACCCAGAAAATATTGCCCGGTCCGGAAATCCCCTAAATTCCATCTTCAAGTATTTCAGTAATTTGCAGGTGCCCCCTTTGGCCAGCCACCTGCCCCCTTCATAGGCGGGAGGTGCTTATGCGTCTAACGAAACGCAATTACATCCTGATCGGCGGTTCGCTTCTGCTCATCGCGGCGATCGCCGTCGCGGCGTCAACGCTCGCCGGCAGCGATCCGGTTGTCGTGCCGGAAAACACCGCGCTCCACGTGACATTGGATCAAGCGGTCACGAGCGATCAGAATCGGCCCGGCGACCACTTCGAGGCCACTGTCTCCGAGCCCGTAGTCATTGACGGCAAGACCGTCATTCCCGAAGGCGCTCGCGCCACTGGACTCGTGGTGGATGCCAAGCGTTCCGGCCACCTCATGGGCCGCGCGCAGCTCCATCTCGCACTCGAAGCCATCCAGGTGGGCGGCAAATCCTATGACATCCGCACCACTTCTCCCTGCAGAGTGGGGCGCGACCACAAAAAGCGCAACTGGGTGCTCATCGGCGGCGGCGCGGGGACCGGCGCATTGATCGGCGCGGTCGCGGCCGGCGGCAAGGGCGCTCTGATTGGCGGCCCGATTGGCGCGGGAGCGGGAGTCGCGGCGGCCTTCTTCACCGGCCAGCGGGACATCAAGCTTCCGGCGGAGACTCAGCTCAGCTTCCGGCTTGCTGAGCCGGTGACCATCGATACCAAACTCTAACCGGAGTTTCAGCCTGACGAATACCCAAGGGTGACAGAGCAGAGCACGGGCGCGGTTCGCTTCCTCCAGCGGGCCGCGCCCTTTTCGTCTCATGCATTCGCGGCCATCGACAGCGGACTGGCTCTGAGGATGCGCACTGAGGTATATAATCCTGCGCTGGCGGAGAGTTCCGATTGCCATGCCAAATCCCGCGGACAAGTCGCCTGCCGATAACGCTTCCGATTCCTTCCCTTGCAAGCATCCGCGCAAGCGGCTGATCGCGCAGGATGAGGACGCGGAATATTGGGAATGCCTCGATTGCGGAGAGATCTTCGAGCCGGGCGAATCGAGCGGCGCGCCAAGCGTTGACGGCTCGCTCTCCGACGCGTAGGAGAGGTTCTACTTAATCCGCCGCTTCTCGATCAGGCGCAGCACTTCTGCGTGAGGGACATCGTAAAGCGCGTGCTCGTCTTCCTCTTCCAATCGCTCGCGGAGATATTCCGCGGCAAGATAGCTCGCTTCGCGGTCGGATAAATCGCGGCCAACGCGCTCGCGAAACGCGGCGAACGCCGTGTTAGCGAGTCCGACAACCATCGCGCGGCCATCCACAAGAAATTTGGTGTCAATGGTGTCGCTGTGGCGGGTGGCGATGCCGTTCCACATGTGGGAGAAGCGGCAGTGGTAATTCTGTCCGGTAAGTTTGGAGGAGACATCAAACGCGCCGACAAACTCGCTCATCGCGCCGATGTTGGGGATTTCAGTTTTGGACGCCAATTTTTTGCTCGCGTGGATTACTGCCGCGCGCCCACGGCCACCGGCTGCCCCTGCGCGTAGCTGCGCACCGCGGCGCCGACTCCCGCGCCGGGTGAAGTTTGGAAACCCTGATCGAGCAGTATTTTCTCGAGCGCCGCGAGCAGCAGCAAAACATTGGAGCGCTGGCTGACCCAGCCCATCAGGCCCACGCGCCAGAACTTGCCCTTCAGCGGGCCAAAGCCGCCGGCGATTTCAATTCCATATTCCGCGAGCAGTTGCCGGCGGACTTTCAAATCCTCGACGCCTTCCGGGATCAGGACCGAAGTCACTGTGACAAGGCGGTCGCGGTTGTCCGGCACGAAACAGGAAAGTCCCATCGCTTCCACTCCGGCGATGAGCGCCTGCTGGTTCGCGCGGTGCCGCTCCCAGCGCGCTTCGAGACCCTCTTCTGCCACCATGCGCATCGCTTCGCGCAGCGCGTAAAGAAGTGAAATGGGAGGAGTGTGGTGATACAGCCGCTCGGTGCCCCACATGCTCATGGTGTTGGTGAGGTCGAAATACCAGCTCTGCACTTTCGTCTTGCGCGATTTGATCACTTCCTCGGCGCGCGCGCTCACGGTGATGGGAGACATTCCCGGCGGCGCGCTCAGCGCCTTCTGCGAGCCGCTGAAACAGATGTCGATGCGCTGTTTATCAATGTACAGCGGCACGCCGGCCAGCGTGGCGACCGCGTCCACCACCAGCAGCGCGCCCAGCTCATCGGCAACTTTGCGGTAGTTGTCCAGGTTCTGCACGACTCCCGTGGAAGTTTCTCCATGGGCGAGGCCGATGACCTTAATTTTGCGACCTTTGCCCACGCGGCGAATGTCTTCGGGATCCACGGTGCGCCCGTAGGGAGCTTCCACACGATGGATCTTCGCAGGAGTGCGGTCGGCCACCAGAGCCATGCGCTCGGAAAACCATCCGTTGACGCAGACGATGGCCTCATCGCCCTCTTCGAGGGGATTCAGCATCGCGGCTTCGATGCCGCCGGAGCCGGAAGCGGAAATCGGGAAGGTGATGCGGTTTTCCGTCTGGAAAACGTAGAGCATGAGCTTTTCGATGTCGGCGATCAGGACGTCATTGAACCAGGGGTCCATGTGGCCTACGAGGGGGGTGGCAAGGGCGCGGTAGATGCGCGGGTCAATGCTCGAAGGCCCCGGGGTCATCATCAAGCGATTGGGGGGCGTCAGTTCTCCGACAGTCGGCTTTATCATGGCTAGGCGTTCCTTATCATTGCAATAGGGGCTTTCATAGCCCAAGGCGCATCTTGCGCGGTCTATTAGTGTCTCTTTTCTGGCGGTTTGAGGTCAACCGCCAATATGGCAACAAGGGCTGGGGAGACGAATGTCCCTCAGGGGCTAAAGCCCTCGGACCCTTGGGGCATTTCGGCACGACTGAAGTCGTGCTCTCCTACCTATCAGGAATGCATTTGTTTTCAATGACTCAAAGTAAGATCCCCCCCATCTTTTCGTAAGAGTATGAGCCATCAGAGTTTGCGGGCGCGGAATTGCGTAAGAGTATGAGCCGTATGTATTTATGCGGAAGCGGCCCTCCCGATAAATACCATCGGGACGCAAAGAACGCGCCCCCTCCCCCCTGTTTTTGTAACTGCGCATTCTAAAGGAGTTACAGGCGCAGGTCTCGTAACTGCGCATTCTACAGGACTTAAAAGTGTTTGTTTTCATACAGATCGGCGCTGCTCGTAAGTGTTCATTCTACACGGGTTATCTGTTACCTTAATAGTTAACAGAGACCCCAATTCCGTGTGAATCAAAGGCTCAGATGAATGCTCCCAAACTGAGAAGTTGAATTGCAGCGCTCGGGGAGGGGGTTTCGAGAGGTCTATTCGAAACGCTCGTCGAAGTCTGCACGGAATATTACCAGAGAGTTATAGTAGTGTCAAGTGCGAACTTGAAGAACGAACGGGGATGGATTGTCCTAGCTTTTTCGCCGTCGCTTCTTCTCGGGGGGAAATAGAGGCGAAGTGAGTTTTTCGTAGAGCATGAACAGGTGTTCGACACGCAGACGATCACTGTCAAAGGGTTGCGGGCGGTAACAGAGCTCAACGGAGCGATCCAATTCCAAGTGGGCTTTGACCAGTACAGGTGGCATTGACAACGGGTCGTAAAGGTCTGCCAGCGAGGCGCTCGGGAATTTCTTGCGCACGTCCAAGACTGCTTGCGCAGCTTTTTCCACAGCGGTGCAGTTTCTTGCAATCGGAGCTTGAGGCCATGGGTAATTGTTGTACACGAGCTTGTTCGAGTATCGGTACCGTGATTCTAATCGTCCGCAAATCTGCT
>JBGOTC010000272.1:0-4199 GCA_041476305.1 Terriglobia bacterium | reverse complement strand
CTGATCCGCAATGCGCAGGAAGCGATTGCCTACGCGGGCGCCGCGATGGCGGCGCTGGCGCGCGGCTCGCCGCTCGCGGAAAATTGGGCCGCGGCGGCGGCGGACGCTCTGGAAGATTTGATTTCCACGAGTGTGCGGCGCGATCAGCGCGGCGGGCGGCGGCGCATGCCGTTTTCCTCGCGCACAGGTTACGCGCGCGTGAGGTAGGTGGTTTTGTGTTTCGGTTTTGGGTTTGCATTTCGGTTGTGGATTCGCATTTCAGTTGTAGTTTTGCATTTCGGTTGTGAATTTGTAGCCCGGGTTCTCCGAACCCGGGGGTTTTCCGAGCCATGGCCGACGCCGCGTCACATTTCATTGAATACAAAGTCCCGAGGTTTTCTTTTTTGCCTGGGCGTCTACGAATTATCCGGGTGAAACGCCGGATTCAGCGGGACCCCCCGGGTTCGGAGAACCCGGGCTACAACCCCGGGGATGTTTGCGAGGCGCGCCAGCGGAGTATGAGAAGTATTCCAATGAAATAGACGGCCCAGGATGTAAATGCAATTGCGCAATAAATCCAAAACCACGCAGGGCCATTGACGTACAGGCTGTCGAATAACTTGGAGAACGGACCCGCGACGATTATTCCCGGAAGCACCAGCAGGGAAAGTAGAAAGTTGGAAGTGCTTCCCTCGCTCGAATCATCTTCATGGTTGTTTATGGCGATTCTGACCTCGCGCTGCAATCTCACTTCGCCAATCAGTCCCGGAATCACTGGCACCAGCGCCAGAAGAGCCGCGAGCCACAAATGCCGTTTTATTCGGAGCGCCATCAGTCGCCTCACCCCTTAGAAACGCTGAGTTTGCGACGGTAAGTCCAGAACTTCAAGTTCTTAAAACTACATATCTCAGGAGCCATCGAAATGGATTCAGCAATTATCACGAATGCCGAGCGCGACGCGGCGGAAAACATCCCCGCGCGCGGCGGAGCAACTCGTAACGCGGCCAGCGCGCCACGCGCCGGCAATAGCGCTACTCTCCGCGGAGGGCGCACAAGCGCTCCGCTCACCGGGCGCGTGCGCGGCACGGGAGTGAGCGCCGCTCAACATGCCAGCGCGGCCGGCGAAGACGCCGCCATGCTTTGCAACATCACCGAGCAGAGCTGGATCCTACACCGCACGCACGGGATGTTTGTGATCCCCGGCCGCGAAGCGGGCGAGCTGTTCACTCTGACGCCCATCGGCGCGCGCACCGGCGCCATTGACCTCGGTGACAAACGCACGCTGGAGTTTCCCATCTCCGCGCGCGAAATCGCGGAGGACCTGGCGCGCGAAATCAACGCCGACGGCGGGGAAGCGAGCTATTTCGGCGTTTTTGTTTGCGAGGGCGGTGACCCATCGGAGGAGGAGCTCACCGCAGCGCGCGAGCGACTGGAAAGTTTCTATCGCAGCCTGGTGGCCGCGGCGGATAAGCAGTGGGAGCGTTCGCACAACGTGGTGTTCATCAGCGACCTCGAGCGGCGCGCGGCGCGCGAGATGAAGCTCGAGAAGGATTGGTCCTACGAGCCGCAGCAGCGCATGGATTGCCCCGCGTGCGGAGAGAAATTGAAGCCCGGCGTCGCGGTGTGCCGCGTGTGCGGCGCGGTGCTGGATCGCGCGAAGGCCGCGCAGTTTGGATTGGTTGGGGGGGCAACGCCAACGACCCCGCGCGATTCGCAGTTGTAGCCCGGGTTCTCCGAACCCGGGGGTTTTCCGAGCCAGGACCACCAAATTGTTTCATTCAGCGGTGTACAAACCCAGGGGCGTCTACGAACAAGGATCGCGGTGTCCCCGCAGTCGGCGGGAATCCCCGGGTTCTCCGAACCCGAGGGTTTTCCGAGCCAGGACCACCAAATTGTTTCATTCAGCGGTGTACAAACCCAGGGGCGTCTACGAACAAGGATCGCGGTGTCCCCGCTATCGGCGGGAATCCCCGGGTTCGGAGAACCCGGGCTACAAGTTCAATGGCACATCGGTTTTGAGGGAACACATGAAACGTATTGTGAAATGTGCGGTGCTCATCCTTGTCTTTGCGGCTGGCCCGTGGGCCACGACCGTTCGCGCGCAGAGCTCGCGAAAAGACGATGTGGTCTTCAACACGCGCGGACAGCCCCTCGCCGGAGCGAAGGTGCGGGTCTGCACCGCCAACGCGACCACCACAGCTCCGTGTACGCCGCTCGCGTTGATTTATTCCGACCCCTCGCTCACGCAGGCGCTCGCGAATCCGCTCACCACCGACGGCCTGGGCAACTACACTTTTTACGCCGCGCCCGGCCGCTACGTCCTTGAAATTTCCGGCCCGGGCATCACCACGCGGCAGATGCGCGATGTTATTCTGCCGAGCGATCCATCGGCGCCCATCACCGGCGGCGACATCAGCGCGTTTTCTCTCACACTCACGGGAAACCTGACTGTCGCGGGCAGCACGGCCGTCACCGGCACACTCACCGTCGGCGGCGCGCCGGTGCCAAGCGTCAATCAGACAAATACATGGACGGCCAGACAGCA
Organism: Terriglobia bacterium; assembly: GCA_041476305.1. Lineage (GTDB taxonomy): Bacteria > Acidobacteriota > Terriglobia > Acidiferrales > UBA7541 > DASTCZ01. The sequence goes on along the minus strand of JBGOTC010000272.1, from coordinate 1,675 downwards.
GTTCAATGCCACGACGGCATTCAAAGGCCCCAGCCCGTGGCGCGACATCGCCGCCTTTGGTGCTGTCTGCGACGGGACCACGGACATTGCGCCCGCGCTGAGCGCCGCTCTGGCCGCCGCGTCTTCGGATCCCGGAGGAGTGGTCTATATCCCGCAATGCGGCGCATTGATTTCCGGACTGGCGGGGTGGAAGCTCAGCGGCAACGTCACCTGGCCGGTCCACACCTACTATCTGAACATCATTCAGGATGGAAACATCATTATTCCGGCAGGCGGACATTCCCTGGTCGATAACGTCACGCTGACCAACCTGACGTGGACCAATGGCCCCGGGATCGGCGCGGGATTCCCGGGATCGTTTTCCCTGCGCTCCAAACCCGCGATCGTGATGTTCGCCAATGCGCCCATCATCAAATGCAAACAGTGCAGCCAGGTGCGCATCGAGGGACTTTATTTTTATTCTGGCGCGACTTCGGCGAACGGCGTGGAGTTCACCTCGCAAAGCGACGGCGGCTTCACTTACATCGGCCTGATCAACGACGACTTCACCATGTCCACGGTCGGCGGCACGGGAATTCCCCTGCTGATGGATTGCGGCCCGGCACAAGCGGGAGGGAACGGCTGCTTTGAGCTCACCATCAACGGCGGATCTTATGAGGCGCGCCCGACGGCGACGCGCGCGGCCACCATCGCCATCATCGGGCCCGCGGGAGAAATCAACATTGGCAGTCCCGATTACAAGATGACCCTCAAGACGTTCGGGATTTACATCGAGGACAACGGCAGCACCGCGGGAAGCGGGCTGGCGCGCATCCAGAATATTCTGACGGAGGGAACGGACGGAGCGGTCGTCCATCTGCACACCACCACCAACACCGGCAGCATCAACTCCGTGGCCATCGAGCGCGTGGACATCGCCGATTGCCTCGGCACCTGCTACATGGTGAAGGGAACGAACGCGGCGCTGGGGAATATCGTCGGCGTCTCGGTGCGGAATTCCAGCGGGGGCGGCCTGCTCGACCCCACGAGCAACCGCGTGTTCGGACTGATCGCGGAAAATAACTTTGAACTCGGCAACCCTGTCTCCGCGTACATCTCCACGGGGACGGATGTGGTCATCAACGAAGCAAACTTCCACTACATGTCCAACAGCGTGGTGACGCATCCCGCGCTCGGCACGCACGGCTCCATCGTGGTGAACATTGATCCCACCAACCAATTGACGGACGCGGCGCTGCATGTCGTTGACGGGACCACGGGAAGCGCGGGCATCTCGGTCTCTTCCACTCCGGCGGGAACAACGTTGCGTGTTGACAGTGCGGCGCCGACAACTTACGCGACCATTGAGAGCCTGGATTCCTCCGGCGGCGCGCTGTGGTTTGTTTCTCCCACGCACGGCAGCGGCGGAATTTATTTCGACCATTCCACCGGGCAGAAGTCCATTTCGTTCATGACCGGCATCTCCAACCAGCATTTCAAGCTCTACGAAAATGCGGTGGGCAACCAGGCGGCCGGCTCGGCGCGGTTGTATGGCGACCTGCACATTGATGCCAGCACGACGGACGGGATCCGGCTCTACGGAGCGCCGACCGCGTTTCGCCAGCAGTTTCTGCAGGACGCCACTGGCACCATCGCGCTGACCAGCCAGTTGCCGGCGTCGCTCACGAACGCGGCG
>JBGOTC010000271.1:0-4216 GCA_041476305.1 Terriglobia bacterium | reverse complement strand
CCATCCACCATCTTCAGGGCGCGCTCCACTTCCCCGCCAAAATCGCTGTGACCCGGTGTATCCACAATATTTATTTTCGTGTCGTGGTAAAACAGCGCGGTGTTTTTCGCCAGAATGGTGATGCCGCGTTCGCGCTCCAGGTCGTTGGAATCCATCACCCGGTCCACCAGCACCGCGTTTTCGCGGAAGATCCCGCTTTGCCGCAGCATGGCATCCACCAGCGTGGTCTTGCCATGGTCCACGTGAGCGATAATCGCGATGTTCCGTATGGATGCCATTTCTTCTATTTCTCTTTCCTGACCAACTCGCCGCGATTTCCGGCGGGCTTCGGCGCACAGTGGAAGACATCGTCCTGAAATTCGTCCGGAAACAAAAATGGCTGCAAGCGCCGCCTTGCAGCCTCCGCGTGCGATTCCGAGAGGATTTACAAGTGCATCCGAGCACTTACAGATTACCATACGCCCCACGCCGCGTCACTTCGCGCTCTCCTGATGTGCCCACTCTCTAATGCCATACCCGGATTCACACGCCCGCGGAGCCTTCTGCTATCATGAAAAAGGTTTCGCTACGCATGCCTACCGAAAAACAATCGAAAGCTCGCTCCGGAGCAATTTCGCCAACGCGCAAGTCACTTTTCCTTCGCGCCGCGCGCTCGGAACCCGTTGAGCGAGTTCCTGTCTGGATCATGCGCCAGGCTGGCCGCTATCTTCCCGAATACCGCGAAGTCCGCGCGAAACATTCGTTTCTCGAGGTCGCAAAAACGCCTGCCCTTGCCGCCGAAGTTTCATTGCAACCGTTTCGCCGGTTGAACGTTGACGCCGTTATCATGTTCTCCGACATTCTCATCCCTGCCGAGGCCATGGGCCTCGGCCTGGAACTCACTGATGGCGGCCCCGTGCTTCCCACTCCCGTGCGCACCGCGGCGCATGTTGAAGCCCTCCGCGCTTTCGACCCCGAAGTGGAGACCAAGTTTGTCGGTGAGACCATCCGCGCGCTCTGCCGCGAACTCGGGCCGGATATTCCTGTGCTCGGATTTGCCGCCGCTCCCTGGACCCTCGCCTGCTACGTAGTTGATGGCCGCGGCCGCGAAGGCTTTCCCCACACGAAGACCATGATGTTTTCCGAGCCGCAACTCTTTCGCTTTCTCCTTGAGAAAATCGCGCGCATCACTGCTACCTACTTGAAAGCCCAAATTACTGCGGGTGCCACGGCCGTACAACTCTTTGACACCTGGGCCGGCGAACTCTCGGAACGCGAGTACCGCGAATTCGCGCTTCCCGCCACCCAGTTGCTCATCGCCGAATTGAACGCCGGAAAAACTCCGGTCATCCTTTACTCCAAAGCTTCAAGCCACTTGCTCCATGCCGCGGCGCAATCAGGGGCTACGGTGCTGAGCGTGGACTGGCGTTCGGATCTCGCTGATCTCCGCCGCTCCCTTGGCTCCCGCATCGCGATCCAGGGGAATATCGATCCCTGCGTCTTGCTCGGCCCGCAGGAGGGGATCACCCGCGCCGTGCACGAAGCCATTTCGCAGACCGGAGGCCTGGGCCACATATTGAATCTCGGTCATGGCATTTTGCCCTCGACGCCCGTTGAAAACGCCCTTGCCTTTGTGCGCGCTGGTCAGCGATGCCAACTCGCCCCCGGCGCCATGAGAGCCGCATTACAATAGAGATTGCGCATGCCCGAACCCAACGCTGAATTCCATATCGCACAGGAACTCTTCCGCATCACGGAAGATTTTCTAGCGAAGTACAATCGGCCCGGCCCGCGCTACACCAGCTATCCTACGGCTCCCGCTTGGGTTGACACCTTCGGCCCGAAGGATATTGAACTGGCATACAACGAGGCGGACTCCGCCCGCACCCCCGTTTCGCTTTACATGCACCTTCCCTATTGCGAGAGCCTCTGCCTTTTTTGCGCGTGCACAGTGGTCATCAGCAAAGACACCTCCGTCGTCCCGCCCTATCTGGCCACCCTCGAACGCGAAATTGAACGCGTCGCGCCGCATGTTTCGCGCCAGCGGCCCGTTGTGCAATTCCACTGGGGCGGAGGCACTCCCACGTACCTGACTCCCGCGCAAATGGAGCGGCTCTTCGGATTCACCCGCGAACGCTTCACCTTCGCGCCCGACGCCGAAATCGGCATCGAAGTGGACCCGCGCGTCACCTCTCGCGAGCATCTCGAAACGCTGCGCCGCCTGGGATTCAATCGCCTCAGCCTCGGCATCCAGGATTTTCATCCCGAAGTGCAGAAGGCTGTTCACCGCGTGCAGCCCTACGAACTCACACGCGATCTCATCGCCCACGCGCGCTCGCTCGGCTTCGATTCCATCAACGTGGACCTCATTTACGGCCTGCCCTATCAAACCGCGGACCGTTTCCGCGCCACCGTCGCGCAAGTGCTCACACTCTCGCCCGACCGTGTCGCCATGTTCAGTTACGCCCACGTTCCCTGGCTGAAAAAGCAGCAGGGCTCCTTCCAGACGCATCTGCCGGAGGGCATGGAGAAATTCAACATTTTCTGCGCCGGTCTCCAGTCCTTCCTTGACGCCGGATATCTCTATATCGGCATGGATCACTTTGCGCGCCCCGGCGACGAGCTTGCCGTCGCGCAAAAGAACCGCACGCTCCATCGTAATTTTCAGGGCTACACCACCAAGGCTGGCGCAGACCTCTACGGCATGGGAGTCAGCGCCATCAGTGGCATCGGCCGCGCCTATGGACAAAACTATCGCGATGTCACGGGCTACCAGTCCGCCATTGATAAGGGCGGCCTCGCCACCATGCGTGGCTACCACTTGAGCGACGAAGACGTACTGCGCCGCACCGTCATCAATCGGCTGCTCTGCCACACGGTCATCCACAAGTCCGAGATCGAATCGGAGTTTGCTCTGAACTTCGACGAATATTTCGCTCCCGAACTCGCGCACCTGGAAAGTTTTGCCGCCGATGGCTTGGTCGCCCTCGGCAAGGATGAAATCCGCGTCACCTGGCTTGGTCGGATCTTCATTCGGAACATCGCCATGCTCTTTGATCCTTATCTTGAGAAGCAGAAACTCGAAAGCCGTCCGCTGTTCTCGAAAACTCTCTAAGCGACGCTTCGCGCTCCGCCATGACTGCCTCCACCACGAATGCCCCGCCCGTCGTCGTCATCGGCGGAGGGATTTCCGGCCTTGCCTGTGCCTATCGACTGAAGCAACTTGGCATCCCGTTTCTCCTTTTGGAAAGCTCCGCTCAGTTCGGCGGTGTAATTCACACAATTCGTCAGGATGGTTTTCTTTTTGAGTTTGGCCCGCAGGGTGTGATGCTCACGCCGCACCTCGCCGACCTGGTGGAAGGCATTGCGCTCACCGGGGACCTGCTTCGCGCAAATCCCCGCGCGCCCCGTTACATCTACACCCGCGGCCAACTTGTCCGCGCGCCCCTGTCGCCATTCTCTCTGATTGGTACTCCTCTCCTCAACGCATCCACAAAGTGGCGCTTGCTCACGGAGCCTCTTCGCCGCTCGCGTCCTCCCGATGCCGATGAATCCGTGGCGAATTTCGTGCGCCGGAAATTCGGAACAAGCCTCCTTGAAAATCTTGTCGGCCCCTTTGTCTCCGGCATCTATGCCGGCGATCCTGAAAACCTCAGCCTGCGCGCCGCGTTTCCTCAGCTTCACGAGTGGGAGAGCAAAACAGGCAGTGTGCTTCGCGGCGCCATTCGCCAAATGCGCGGGAAGCCGAAAAAGAAGCGTGCCAGTTCGGGCCTTCATTCCTTCTGTGACGGAATCGGCTCCCTTCTCTCCGCCCTTGGCGAAAAACTCGGAGCCGACGCAAAAATGAACGCGACTGTGGAAACGATCGAACGCGGCGGTCCCGGCTCCCCGCCCTTCTTGATCCGCGTCTCACGCAATTCCGCGAAGGAAGCCCTCCCAGCCGGCGCGGTCATCGTCGCCACAGAGTCCTCCACCGCGGGGCGGATCCTCCGGACGATTTCTCCAAAATTCCCCTCCATCCTGGATTCAATCCCCTTCGCCGCCGTCGCTGTTATCGCCGCGGGTTATCGCCGCGCAGCCGTGGGCCACTCCCTCGATGGGTTTGGGTTCCTCGTACCGCGCAAGGAAGGCCTCCGCACTCTCGGCGCAGTTTGGAACTCGTCCCTATTCCCCGGTCGCGCTCCCGAGGGTCACGTCACGCTCACAACATTTGCTGGAGGCGTATCTGACCCTGAAT
>JBGOTC010000270.1:0-4234 GCA_041476305.1 Terriglobia bacterium | reverse complement strand
TTCAAGACATCGAGTGTCCAGCCACGGCGCTTTAGGGTCAGCTTTGAAAGTGGGGCGAGACTTTTGTAATGGCGGCGCGCGCCTGCTGCGCTTTCTGACCTGCCTCCGGAGATTAATGGGATTTTCGCGTCGGGAGGAATGCGGCCGAGGATGATGTCGCAACCAACCCATCTGGCCCGAACGGCAGTATCAGAGAGCGGGCGGCGCTTCTCGACAGCTGACATCGTGAAGACGAAGCTTGGAACTAGGATCAGGTCGTTTACCCGCCAGGATTCCATCCCGTAGGAAAGAACAAAGAGATTTGGCGTATTGCCCGTCGTGATTGCGCGGCGCATCGCGGAATAGGCTGCGTCGGGGATGCGGTCGGAAATCGGACGGGAGAGGCTTTTTAATTGGTATGGAGACTTGCAGTCGGGGCAATTGAAGTCGATTGCGGGAGTGCCGTGGCGCGTTGGTGTAAGGGAATCGGCAGAGCATTTCAGGCAATAGAGGTTTTCTTCTCCCCATTCTTCTGTGGCGACACGGGCGCGCTGGCTGGCGCTCTTGTATTTCGCGGCAGATTCACGGGGAAGGGCGAGTTGCACGCGAGGATTAGATCATAGTCATCAATATACTCGAAAGGCGATTTGTGGCCCTCAGGGGTTAAAACCCCTTTGGGCAATCAGATTTTGTCGCGGCTGAAGCCGCGACCTACAAGGATCAGGATGATGGCGTCAGAGGAAAAAGCAGATTCATAGACATTCATTCTGAGCCACGGAGCCGCAGCAAGACGCGCTCCGGTGGCCGCGCCCTTGGTAACGGGCGAGAATCGCCCGCCGGTCTCCGGCAGTCGGGCTCAGGATGACGGCGTTAAGAGAAGAAGCAGATTCCTCGACTGCGCTCGGAATGACGGGCAGGCGGAGGGGCGCGCTGAGAGGCGCACAGCCAGGAGTGGCTGTGCTACGAAAGGCGAAAACTACTCGGAGTTTAAGTAGCGAGGTAGATTTCTGTCTCGGTTTTGATGACAAACAGGATCGCGGCGGCGGAACTGCCGCTGGCGCGAAATCGCAGCCAGGCGTCCTCCAAAGACGCGGCGGAGGTTGCAAAGACAATTTCGCGGCGGTCGGCACCGACAAAGTAAAAACTCCGCTCCGTGTGGACGAGTTTATTTGTAGTTTCAGTGCTCATCGGTGCGCGCTTGCCGCTTATTGATCGATCCACGAAACGCGGTGGCGGATCAAGATCATTCTGAATATCTTTGGAGAATGATTGCGATGTGGTGTTCGCAATCGCTGTGCCGATCTGAACCACTACGAGTTCAGCGACAACGCGCGAAAGCGCGAGACTCACGGAAGAATCCTCAAATTCCATGCCGATGGTGAAGCGGCGCAGGCGAAGCGCCGCGAGAATTGTTGTCCCGCTGCCCATGAAGGGGTCGAGGACGAGGTCGCCTTCGTTGGAGGAGGCGCGGAGGATACGGTCGAGGAGCGCGAGGGGCTTCTGCGTGGGATGTTTGCCGAACTTCTTTTCCCACGATTCGGGAGGCGCGATGGTCCAGACGCTTTTCATCTGCTTGCCCGCGTTCGCTTCCTTCATGAGCTTGTAATTGAAGGCGTGGCGGCTCTTGCGGTTCTTGGCGGCCCAGATAATGGTCTCGGTGGCGTGGGTGAAGTAGCGGCAGGAAAGGTTGGGCGGCGGGTTGGGCTTGACCCAGGAAATGTCATTGAGGAGCTTGAAATCGAGCTGCTGCATGGCGAAGCCGACGCTGTGGATGACGTGCGCGGTGCCGCTGACCCAGATGCTGCCGTTGGGTTTGAGGACGCGCTGCGCGGCAGCGAGCCACTGGCGGTTGAATTCGTGGTTGGCGTCGGCTCCTTGTGATCGATCCCAAGCGCCTTTGTTGACGCTGACCATGCGTCCGGCGTGGCAGGTGATGCCGCCGTTGGAGAGGAAGTAGGGCGGGTCGGCGAAGATGAGGTCAACGCAGTCGGCGGGCATGGCTCCGAGGATCTGGAGGCAATCGCCCTGATAGATTTCGATGTGGTGCTTGGGGTCCTCGAAAAATGGCTCGGAGGGGACGAGGCGGCGGCGCGCGGAGCCTTGCCGACCGGCAGGGAGGGAGCCGGAGGAGCGGCGCGAGCCGGGGGAACTTTTGGTTTTAGTCGCGTTGCTCGACATTAGATCCTCGCAACGCTCGGGGTCGTGGGAGATGCGGCATTGTTGATCAGTGATGAAACAGGATCGGATCGTTGATCGGGTGGTAAGAGAAGTCAAGGAGGGCGGCGGGACATTCTTGCCGGGGCGCGTCGCTGCAGCCATGCCTACCCTGCCTACCGGCAGGCAGGCGGCAGGCAGGCGAGGCGCACGCCGTCGCCCCCCGCCCGCAGTGGCGGGCGAAAATGGCCATGGCGGGTTCGGGGGGTGAAGGACAATTGGCTCAGGTGCGTAATTGGTGGAGTGGAGTCGGCTACAGGTCCTTCGCTTCGGGGCCAACGCGCCGCGGGCGTGAAAAAGAAGAGTCGGCCCCTCACTCAGGATGACAGCGTCAAGAAGAAGCAGATTCCTCCCGATACAGGCCATCGGGACGCGAACATCGCGTCGACTTGGCATGCAGACTCGCTCGGAATGACGGGCGGGAGGATGAGATACGATTCAAAACACCCGCCAGGGAAAGCGTGGCGGGATACTCCGCCTGCGGCGGACGCAAACGACGCGCTTCGCCCGCCCCTCTGGGGCCAGTCGGGCTCAGGATGACGACGTAAAGAATAAGACGGAAAACAAAGTCAAAACACGCCCCCTTGAAGGACGAAGGGTGCGACACCCGCTCAGGATGACGACGCGTTTTTGTTGTGGGGAGTTTTCAGGAAGGCGGCGAGGAAGAGGAGGCCGAGGAGGAAATCGACGCCGGCGAAGAAGAAGAGCGTGCCATTGAGACCGCGCTGGAGATAGAGGACGACCGCGGCGGTGAAGTACGTAAATTTCTCGATGATGGCGGGGATCATGAAGGCGCGATAGCGGACGGGGTCGCGCGCGAGGATGAGGAACGCGACTTGCCAGGCGAGCGCGACTCCGATGAAACCGTAGAAGAACTCGGGATGTGTGATGGCCGGGGGAAACATTGCGGCCCAGCGGGCTTCCAGGAAGTAGTCCGGGAGGAGGACGATGATGCCGTAGATCCCGGCGACGGTGAAAACGATGCGCGCGAATTTCATGGTGTGATTACCTCCGCTCTATGAGATGACATTTGCAGGTGACAGGCTTCAGGGGCGGAAGTCGTGCCCTCCCAAAGGAATCGAAAATATCAGCTCAGGATGACGGCGCCAAAAGAAGAAGCAGATTCCTCTCCCGCTGAAGCGGGATCGAAATGACGACGGATGGACACTATTTGAGGGCCGTGGGGCTGCAGCAAGGCGGACATTCCTGCAGTGCCGCGCGGCTCAAGCGAACCTGACCGCGTCGGCCCGCACGTTCCATACGTGCGGAAACTCGTCCCGCGCCTGCCGTAGCTGGCGAAAACCAGCGCTCGGAATGACAGCCATTGCGAAGAAAAACAAAAAAGCCGCGGACGAAGAATCGTCCGCGGCTGCTGCTTTTTAGAATGGCTTTGACCGCCTTCCAGAGGAAGGCGCGCCCTGCCTGCCCTACCTACCGGTAGGCAGGCGGAAGGCAGAGCAAAGGCGCTCAAATAAGACCTGCCAGAACCCGAATGGAACTCCCTGCACCTTGGAAGGCTCAGGGCGAGGAATCGAGCCGGCCAAACGCTCCCCGTGAGAGGGGCTTGACCGTCCCGATCTCAAAAGGCGAGATCGGGATGAACATCCTAGCCGTACACCGGTTAAGGATGTTCATTGGCCAACATTCCCTGCGAAAAATAACAGGTAGGATTGGCACTTTATTTAGAAAGGAGGTGATCCAGCCGCAGGTTCTCCTACGGCTACCTTGTTACGACTTCACCCCAATCATGAGTCATACCTTGGGCGCCTGCCCCCTTACGGTTGGCTCAGCGAATTCTTTTCCAACCCACTTTCGTGAATTGACGGGCGGTGTGTACAAGGCCCGGGAACGTATTCACGGCGTCGTTCTGATACGCCATTACTAGCGATTCCGGCTTCATGCAGTCGAGTTGCAGACTCCAATCCGAACTGAGGTCGGCTTTTTCCGATTAGCTCCCCCTCGCGGGTTTGCGACGGTTTGTACCGACCATTGTAGCACGTGTGTAGCCCTGGACATAAAGGCCATGAGGACTTGACGTCAT
>JBGOTC010000269.1:0-4264 GCA_041476305.1 Terriglobia bacterium | reverse complement strand
GGCTTCAACTTCCTGGCGCTGAATGAGAACCTTCGCGCCGTAGAGCGTCTCGATCGTGGCTTGGCGGTCGTTTCGCTTCAGAAGTCTCTTGAGTCAGTTCATGGCGAGCGGGACGAGCTCCTGCAGAATGGTGTCACGGTATCCTTGAACGAGAAGCGAGGTCTCCTCCTTGGACAGAATCCGCATGACAGTATCTTTGGAGATGTTTTCCTGGGCGGCGATCTGCCGAATGCTCTGACCATGCATACGCCGTGCCGTTACGCGGGCTTGCTTGGCAAGCGGAGTGCGGAGTTTCGATTTCCCGCGGCGTACTTGTTTGTCGTTTTTCATCATTTCCAAGCCGAGCGGTTCCTCTTGGGATGTATCGCTTTGCAAATGCAAGGACATATTGGCTGGAGAGCAGAGAGAATTTAGTAGCCTGGAACGAGTACAGTCGCCTTTTCATTTTGTTCGCCTCAGTCATGGCCTCTCTCCTTCTCCTACCTGGCTTGGGCGTTGACGCAGCTCGGGCAGCGAATGGATGGGGATAACTGTATTCCGCGCCATTCGTTCCTCTGCCACAATTTGTCGAGTGCTGTCGGCATTCATGCGTCGGCGTATGCCTCCCAGCTTAGCTCCGGGGCGATAGGTTCTCTTCGTCGATCCTTTGGCCATTATGGCTGCTCAACTTCGGCTCAAGTATCGAAATCCAGTGGGCCACTCCATACCGCGCTTGGACTCATTGCTTCCTCTCACATCGTCGAGCTTAAACGATGAAGACGCATGAATGTCAAGTCAGCTCTTGTTGACCCTCATCCCACATTCCAAAAAAACAGAAGTCCAGAGTTTGGACACACCACGGGAGTAGGATTGTTGCAGGTAGACAATTAGCTTGGCTGATTGGATAGGAGATACAAGGAGGGCTGAATAAAAACTGCACGTGTGCCCAAAGAATTTGTCTCACTATAGGTGTTCACCCAAAAAATTTGGGAACAACTTGGGAACAAAACCCCCGGATTACAGGACGTTTTTGGGCTTCGACTCCCACAAAGGCAATCGAATCATCAAGCATTTGGCGGAAGCGTGTGGGAGTCGAACCCACCATTCGGGCCGCGAAGGACCGAATCGCCGGCTTTGAAGACCGGGAGAGTCACCGGACCCCATTCGCCTCCGCCGGAAGTGCAGAATCATAACACAGCGGATGGAGCGGCTCGGGCTTCGGCCCCTCGGTGAGTGATTGCTTTTCAGCGGACTGCTGGCATGGATTTTAATCTGGAATGCCGGAATCTATTGCAGCACCCAATGGCCGGTTTTCTCGGTAAAGCGGCATCCATACCGGGGACAGGGTGAACCCTCAAGTTCGCTGCGAACAATTCTGGCTTTTCCCGCGCATTCGCTCCGCCCATCCACCAGGTACACATCCACGACCGAGTCAACCGGCAAGGGGGAGGCCGAGCCGCACAGAAATCCATTCATGCTGACGTTTTCCGTGGTAACCGCCGCCTCGAAGGGCACGCCCTTGGCATCGGTGCCGCGCAGCTTCAGCGGCACGCGCAGGCGAACGCGCATTTCGCCGCGCGGGATCTGCGGCCCGGCCGTTGCAAAGCGCTCCAGGCATTTCCGTAGAGCGTCGAAGTCCACCGGCTTTTCAAAATAACCCGTCGCGCCGAGGCTCTGGCAGACATCCCTGGTCGTTGAACCGGCCTCGCCGCTGACGATAAACAAGGGAATCAATTGGGTCGCACAAAACGTGCTGAAGGTCTGGCAGAGCTGAAAGCCGGAAAACTTCGGCATGCGCAAATCCAGAAGGATGGCGTCGGGCTTGTGCTCGAGAGCCAGAGCCAGCGCCTGCTCGGGTTCGCCGGTGTCTATGATTTCGAATGCATCGCCAAGATTCAGGCGGATGAGGCGCCGCATGGCGTCATCGTCGTCCACAACCAACACTCTTCCCATCGCCCGCCTCCCTTCTACCTTTTCTCCCCGACATGTTCTTCCGCAAGCACAAGTTCGCCCGTTCGATCCGTGTCGCTTTCTTTCCTTGCATCGAGGACTTCACGCACTTTCCGCAGGAGAGTCTCTTCCGTAAAAGGCTTGTTGAGCAGGTTCGTCCCCGGCTCGAGAACGCCGTGGCCGGCGATAAAACTGTCGGTGTAACCGGACATGTACAAAACCTTGATGCCTGGCTGCCGCTGCTGCATGTGCTGGGCAAGGACGCGGCCGTTCATTCCGGGCATGATTACGTCGGTGAGCAGCATGTGGATTTTCCCGGGGTTTTGCCGGGCCACATCAAGAGCCTTCTCTCCGTTCGGAGCCGGAAGAACCGTGAACCCGCCGGATTCCAGGAATGACTGCGCGAGCCTGAGGAGCGGATCGGCGTCTTCCACCAGCAGAATGGTCTCTGTTCCGCGAGGGATCGCGGCGGGCGCCTCGCTGCGCTGAACCTCTTTTGCCAGCCGCTCGACGCGTGGCAGGTAGATCTGGAAGGAAGCGCCCTTCCCCGGCGCGCTGTCCACCCAGACGTAGCCGCCGCTCTGCTTGACGACTCCGTAGACGGTGGCGAGCCCCAATCCCGTGCCTTTCCCAATTTCCTTGGTCGTAAAAAACGGCTCGAAGATGTGCGCCAGGGTTTCCGCTTCCATACCCATACCTGTGTCGGTGATTTGGAGAAGAACGTAACGTCCGGGCTTCGAACCCGAATGATTCCGCGTGTAGCTCACGCCCAACTCGACATTGCCGGTCTCGATTTTCAACTTGCCCCCGCGCGGCATCGCGTCCCGCGCATTCACCGCCAGGTTCATGATGACCTGCTCAATCTGCCCCTGGTCCGCTTTGACCTCGCCGAGCGACGCCTCCAGGGCCACGGTTACTTCGATGTCTTCTCCGAGCAGCCTGGGCAGCATCTTCTCCATGTCGGAAACCAGCCCATTCAGGTTGAGGATGGCGGGGGAGAGGACCTGCTGGCGGCTGAAGGCCAGAAGTTGCCTCGTCAGAGAAGCGGCTCTCTGTCCGGCTTTCTCCACTTCCTCGGCGTGCTCGTACAGCGGCGTGCCCTTGCCGAGTGACCGCTTCAACACCTGGCTGTAGCCGATGATGACGCCCAGGAGGTTGTTAAAGTCGTGGGCGATCCCGCCGGAGAGCCGCCCGACCGCCTCCATTTTCTGGGCCATGCGAAGCTGGCGCTCGAGAACCCTTCTCTCCGTCACGTCTTCCGCGAACACCTCGAAATATGCCGGAACACCGCCCTCGTTGTTGAGCCGCCGGCCGCTGCACCGCACCGTGATGGGCGTGCCGTCTTTTCGTTTCCAATCCACCTCGACATCCTTGAAGTCTTCCACCCGCTCGAAGAGATCCAAGAGCCTTTGATATTCCTCGGGCTTGCGGCAGATGTTGTCCGCAAGATTGGCCTGCAACAGCTCACTTGCGGATTCGTACCCGAGCATTCTCTGGAACGCCGGATTCACCCGCAGAAACTGGCCGGTCATGCTGGCGCGGTAAATGCCGTAGGGCGCGTCCTCGACCACCGAACGGAAACTGACTTCCGACATTCGCAGAGCCTCGACGGTCTGCTTCCGGTCGGTGATGTCCCGGTTTACGACGACGAGACGCTCCGGATCCCCCTTGGCATCGCGGATCACGCTGGAGGTCGATTCCAGGACCCGCCAACGGCCATCCTTGTGGCGGATGCGGTATTCGAGCGTGCGGCCTTGCCCCGTTCGGCGCGCCTCTTCGGAGGCCTCTTTGACGCGTTCCTGATCCTCGGGATGAATTTGCGCGAACGCGGATGAGGACTTCAGCTCTTCGGGAGAATATCCCAGTACTTTTTGGTAGGAGAGACTGTTGTAAACGCGCCTTCCGTCCAAATCCACCACGGCAATCATGTCCGCGACATTTTCGCCGATGAGCCGAAAGAGCTCTTCTCGCTCATAAAGTTGCACGCGAATACGGTGAATCTGGAGCTGCTGGTAGAGGGTGTAGATATCGAACAAGAAGACGAGCGCGACAAGTCCTCGAACCGCTTGGGGATACATATAAAACAAGTGAATGTCCTCTTCCGCGCGAAACGAAGAGGGGAGCAGGAACGAGGCCAGGCCGAGGGTCACCAGCAGCGTAATCACCGCCGCGGCCGCCCAGAGCCACCATTCCCGCCGCTCAATGCGGCGGAAATTGGCGTGGACAGTGCTCCGCCGCGCGCTGCTGATTCCTTCGGATGTTGATAGATCGCTCGAACCCATGAATGCCCTCGCTCCGAAGCGGGCCGCGGCGCACCTCGGCGCCTCGCCTGCAG
>JBGOTC010000268.1:0-4313 GCA_041476305.1 Terriglobia bacterium | reverse complement strand
GAGGAAACCACGACCGGCGTTATTCGTTTACGCGCGATGGCCAAGGACGGCACGCTGAAATATCCCGTCATCGCGGTAAATGATGCGCAGACAAAACACTTCTTCGACAACCGCTACGGCACGGGGCAATCCACGATTGACGGCATCATCCGCGCGACGAACTTGCTGATCGCCGGGCTGAAAGTGGTCATCGCGGGATACGGCTGGTGCGGGCGCGGTGTGGCCATGCGCGCCAAGGGGTTGGGCGCGGACGTGATCGTAACGGAAATCAATCCTACGCGAGCGATAGAAGCGGTGATGGATGGATTCCGGGTGATGACCATGCCCGAAGCGGCGAAGATCGGCGACATTTTTGTGACCGTGACCGGAAACAAGAGCGTGCTCACCGGCGAGCATTTTGAAAAGATGAAGGATGGCGCGGTGATGTGCAATTCCGGCCACTTCAACGTGGAAATTGATATCCCGGCGCTTGAAAAGATGGCCAGCTCCAACCGTCCCGCGCGGGCGTTCGTGGAAGAATACGCGATGCGCGACGGCCGCAAGCTCTACCTGTTGGGAGAAGGCCGCCTGATCAACCTGGCCGCAGCGGAAGGCCATCCAGCCTCCGTGATGGACATGAGCTTTGCGAACCAGGCGCTTTCAGCGGAGTACATGCTGAAGAACGCGGCATCGCTCGGCAAGCAGGTTTATCCCGTACCGGAAGCCATCGACAAGCACATCGCGAAGCTCAAGTTGGAGTCCATGGGGATGCAGATTGATAAGCTCACGCCGGAGCAGGAGCAGTACCTCGCGTCGTGGGATGAGGGCACGTAGGATTCGACAGATTTCGAGCAGCCGCCGATTTCCTCAGATAGATTTGGAAGACTGCAGTTCTTTCCGTCTTCAAAGAGTCCGCATCGAGGGAATTGACGGCCGAAACAAGACCGCTGGGCTGGAAGAGCGCTCTGCAGCACGGATTCTCCTCACCTTTAGGATTCTTTAGAATTCCGTCAGGACACCTGAACCTCCCCTATTGTAGGCTTTGCTTCGACAATTCACTGGCCGGGACTCACGAGCCATACAGGGTGCCGCTACGTCCGAGGGGGAGCGATGGAATTCACTTGCAAGTTATTGAATGGACATGACTTGGCGCGAAGCCAATCCGCTGCACAGCAATCCAGACATCAAGTCCCCGGAAGGGCCTGGGGCCCGAGATTCCCGTTCGCCGCCGCCCTGGCATGCCTGATCTTGCCCGCAGCCGCATTCGCGCAGGAGCCGCTCCAAATCAACGCGCCATACCATTGCGCCAACGGAGTCACGTACACAATCCTGGAGTGCAAGCCTTACAAAAACGACCAGATGTGCACCTGGCGCGAGGAACAGAACGGCCAAGTCATCACGACGGCGTATAGTCTTCGTTCCCAAATGACGGGCCGGCTGAAGGGCTGCACGGTAGCGGCTGCGTCTCAGAAGCCAGTCACTCAGAATCCAGCTCCGCTAGCCGGCAATCCGCAGGCTCTCAATCCATCCTACTTGAAGGAATTTCCGGCCGTGGACCAGGTGCTCTCGAAGCTGAAAGGCAGCGACGCCAACGACACGACCAATCGTCAGCTCGGCGCTTTCCGCCAGCTGAAACTTGTCATTCAAGACCTGGCCGGGTCGCGCTGGTACAAGAATCAGCTCACTGCTGATGAAAAGCGCATTTATGGCGAGTATGACCTGGCCTACAACAAGATTGCTCAGCCGCTCAACTTTCCGCTCGATGGATACTACGGCCGTCCGCAATTCATCGACACTCTCTTCAAGACATTTTCAATGACGCAGGTCCGCGCGCAGTGGGAGCAATTGAACGCGGACTTCGCCGCGCGGCATGCAACGACGGGCGGGAGCGGGCAACCGCCGCCGGCGTCCTCCCAACCCTCCACCGGACTGCCTCCCACCAATGATCCCACCGCGCTCGCCACTCGCCGCTGCCTTGAGCTTGGCGGCGGCACATTGGAATGCGTGGGCAGCGGCTTGTCCACCGGCTTCATCAGCTTTATCGGAGTGAACCTGGACGCGCTGAAGCCTCCGCCGATCACAGGGCTGCGGATGACCGGCGCTTACAAGTCTTCGAGCGGCTTCACCTTCACATTCGCCGACGACTTTGTCAGCGTGGACAACTGCGGCAAGCTTGTGACCGCCAGCCATAAATACGAAGTGCAAAAACTGATGAATCAGTTCGCGATCAAAATTGAGAACGAGCCCCAAGCGTTCCTGATCGCCCTGGGCCCGGACGGAAGAATTACCGCACCCGCCGCCGCGACCATTGCCGGGCAGGTGATCATCGGCTACCAGAGCCAAATCGTGGAAACAATTGACCGCACGACGAACACAGTAGTGCCCGGGAGCGCGCATACCGTCCAGGTTCCCATCTATGCACCGAAAACCGAACGCTGCGCCATCGGCGGGATGGCACCCGGGCCGGCCGTGCCGCCCGACAACGGCTTCTTGTCGAATATCATGAACGCAGCTTCGATCTTGTTCTCGGATGGCGCGACACCTCCCTCCAAGGAAAACCTGATATCTCCCGGACCGCGGTTTCTGGGCAACTATGCAAGCGCGGGCGGACTGAAATTTCAATTCCGATCATCCAGCGTGATTCTCGATTGCGCCCAGGCGCACGTGGCCGCGCTATATCAGGTCACGAACACAACGGGCGGCGTGGCGATTACAGTGAAAAACGGGACATCACCATTCACTCTGGTGGTCCAAGCGAATGGATCGATTGCCGGGTCCGGCACGGTCACAGTCAATGGGCGGCTGATGACAGGCATGAACGGCGATACGCCGACTTTTAGCCCCACCAGCGCAAGTTGCGCGCTCGGCGCCTTAACAGCTGCCAAATAACCCGGAAACCACGCAACGTTGTGTCATGCCCCGGCGATCTGAAGAGACAGATTGACGCGCCGGGCGTGTTTCTGTGAAAGTGTTATTCCCGTCTTGCGGGGAAAAGGCAAAAGCTGAATGATGCAGACGTGGGCTGACTGGGCGCTCGACACCGCCAAATCTCGCGGAGCCACTTACGCGGACGTCCGCGTGATGGACATTCGCCATCGCGATCTTTCCACAAAAAACGGGCAAGTCGGAAATCTTTCCGAAAGCCAATCCATGGGGCTGGGTGTGCGAGCGCTGGCCTCCGGCTCGTGGGGGTTCGCGGCCACGGACCGGCTGACACGCGAAGGAATTTCCGCATGCGCGGCGGAAGCGGTGGCCATCGCGAAGGCTTCCGCGCTCGCCAAACTCCATGACGTGGTGATGGTGCCGGAGCAGGCGCACGTGGATAGCTGGCAGAATCCCTACATGAAGGACCCGTTCCGGATTCCCATGGAGCGGCAACTTGATCACTTGCTGGCCGCGGACGCGGAAATGCGCAAGGTGAAGGGCGTCACTCTGGCGGAAACTTCCATGGCATTCCGGCGGATTGAACAATTGTTCGCGTCCAGCATCGGGTCGCGCATTTTCCAGACGAAAGTGCAATCGGGCGCGGGCATTGTGGCCACGAGTTTTGAAGGTACGGAGATCCAGAAGCGATCCTACCCCAACAGTTTTGGCGGGCAGCACATGCTCGCTGGATACGAGTTGGTGGAATCGCTCGACCTGGTCGGCAATGCGCGACGCGTGGGCGAAGAGGCGGTGGCGCTGCACAAGGCCATCCAGTGCCCCGAGGGAACGAAGACCATTATTCTGGATAGCTCGCAGCTTGGATTGCAGATCCACGAATCCATCGGGCATCCCATTGAGCTCGATCGCGTGCTGGGCATGGAAGCAAATTTCGCGGGCATGAGTTTTCTGACTCTCGAGAAGCTGAACAATTTGCGATATGGCTCGGACATTGTGAACGTGGTGGCTGACGCGCGCCTCGCGCATGGCTCGGGTCTCGGCACATTCGGCTATGACGATGAAGGCGTGCCCGCGCAATGCACAGACATTATTAAGGACGGACAATTCCGCGGGTACATCTCCAACCGCGAGACGGCGGCGTCCATTGGACTGAACCGCTCGGGCGGCACGATGCGCACGGAGAGCTGGAACCGCCTGCCGATTATCCGCATGACGAATATCAGCATTCATCCGGGCACCTGGAAATTTGAAGACCTGATTGCGGATTCCGACGACGCGATTTACATGGAGACGAACCGCTCCTGGTCCATTGACGACCGGCGCTACCATTTTCAGTTCTCAACGGAGATCGGCTGGGAGATCAAGGGCGGCAAGAAAACCCGCATGCTAAAGAATCCGAGCTATAGCGGCATTACCACTGAATTCTGGAACAGCTGCGATGCTATTTGCTC
>JBGOTC010000267.1:0-4337 GCA_041476305.1 Terriglobia bacterium | reverse complement strand
CGACCCAGGGAAACGCGGCCCTTTTCCTTATCGAAGCGCAATACCTGCACTTCAATCTCCTGGCCCGCGGTGACGGCCTCGGAGGGATGCTTCAACCGGTTCCAACTCAGATCAGTGATGTGAAGCAAACCATCCACGCCGCCGAGATCAATGAACACGCCGTAGTCGGTGATGTTCTTCACAGTGCCCTTGAGCACCTGACCTTCAGTCAGCGCGCCCATCACCTGCTCGCGTTGCACCTTCACGTCGTCTTCGAGCAGCGCGCGGCGGCTGACCACGACGTTTCCGCGCTTACGATTGAGCTTCAAAACGCGGACGGAAATTTTCTGGCCCTTCCAGGGTTCGAGGTTGGACTGCGGCCGGAGATCCACTTGCGAGGCGGGAAGAAAAGCGCGCGTGCCGATATCCACCACGAGGCCGCCCTTGATCAAGTCCACGACCGTGCCTTCCATGGTGGCTTTGGTGCGGAAGGCCTCTTCAATTTTTTTCCAGGTGGCGCGGCGCAACGGGCGCTGGTAGGAGAGCAGCGCGTAGCCGTCTTTTTCTTCGCCCAGGCGCTCGACCTGGATGACCTGCCCCGGCGTGAGCGGCGGCGCGGAGGTGGAGACTTCAGCGAATTCCGTGGCGGGGATCAGGCCTTCGCGCTTCGTGCCAATATCCACGACAACACCGAGAGCATTCAGCGCGACCACCGTGCCTTCCAGGGTTTCGTTTTCGGTTTTCTTCTTTTTTCCGCCGGGAGTGGGATATTGCTCGATGAGTTCGCCCATGGCCTCGGCGGAAAGCTCGCCGGATTCGGTGGAAGCTTCGGGGGAGGCTTCAGAAGCGGCGTCGCCTTCGCTGACCATTTCCGCGCTGGCGAGATCGGTGTCTGAATCTGATGCGGGCGCGGGCTGTTCGGGCGCAGGGGATTCCGAGACGGAGAGTTCTTTGGCGCGGGCGACGGCGGCGGCTTCAGCCTCGACATGCGCGGGAGCGGCTACGGATTCAACTTCGGGTTCCCCAGCATCTGTAACAGATGAAGAGATGGAAGGGTTGACAGTTTTATCGGAGTTGGGCGACATGGTTGGTGCCTCCACGGGGGAGACTTACCCTGCTAGCCGAGGTTTTCCTCGGAACAACCGGGGACGCGGCTGGGCAGGAAAGGAACTGCGGCGCGTTACTCGTGCCACATCGAAGCGATGATACGCGTCCGCGACACCCCCCGTCAACTTCCAGGGATTTGGATGCGGGAGTGGGGTTTGGGGAGGCCAGTGGAGTCCAAATGAATGCTGATTTGGGCGAGTAAGGCTGAGTAGAATGAGGGAGCGATGAAACTGACGAAGCTCCTTGACCGGCTGGAGAAGTTCTATGGGAAACCTAAGGCGCCGCAGCCGACGGACGCCTATGAAATGGTGCTGCACAGGAATTGCGGATACCCGCAATCGGACGCGAACTGCGACAAAGGATTTCAGGCGCTGAAGCAGGAAGTTGGGTTGAGTCCGGAGAGGATATTTAACGCTCCGGACGCGAAGCTGCGGGCGGCGATGCGCGGGGGCGGAATGATCCCCGAACTGCGGGCGCTGCGGCTGAAGGAGATTGCGGCGCGAGTGCTCGATGAGTTCAAGGGCGACCGGCGATTCCTGCAGAAGATGTCTCCCGTGGAGGCGAAGAAGGTCCTACAGAAGTTTCCCACGCTGGGTGATTCCGGCGCGGAAAAGATCCTGCTGTACGCAGGCATCGCACCGGTGGCTGCGGTGCCAGCGAATTGCGTGCACGTGCTGACGAGGCTCGGATTCGGACGCGAATACAAGAATTGGGCGGCGAGCTACAAATCGACTCAGGAGGCGTTGGACGCGGAATTACCGAGAACGGTTGGAGCGCGGTTGAGGGCGTTCCTGCTGCTGAAACAACACGGGCAAACGCTGTGCAAGAGTGCGCGGCCGAAGTGCGAGGAGTGCCCGGTGTCGAGCGAGTGTGGGTATTACAAGAAGGCAAGAATACGTTGAAACAAGGAAGCAATTCAAATGAGACCCAAAACTCGGATCATGTACATGGAACACAAGCCTGACGGGGTCAGTGGATCAGCCCGAATCGGGCGGGTAACATTTTCAAAATCTGGGAGGTCGATTCATTACCGCGGCCGAACTTTCCAGAGCCTGTCTGGGAAGGGTTTCAAAGCAAATTATTTTGACACTGAGACGGGTGATCAATATTGGATCTCCGGCTGCAAGAAGAAGGGTGGCGATCGGCTCTATGGTGGGTCGGTGGAGATTGATGAGGACGTGCGAGAGGAATATTGGACTGAGATCCGGGGAATGCCACGAACGAAGGCTCGCCGCTCTATTCGGGATATGGGCAAGTATACCTAGGAGTTTTGATGAACGAGGGGGACATCCTGAACGCCGAATTTCTAGATTATGGACGCGGATTATTTGCTTTGCGGATTTCCTTGCGGAAGTCGGGAGCCTGGATTTCGACCGTGCGGCACATTTCGTAGAGGCGCGAGCGGATGCGCATGCTGATGCGCTCGGTGAGAGTCTCTTCGCGGTTCCCGGGGATGGCATCACCGCTGGGCAAAATAAATTTGCGCGGGCGACCGGCGCGGCGCGCGGCAAAAGTGTCCACCTCACCGGGTTGCACTTTTTCAGACAATGAATTGGATCCGTTTGCCGGCGAATCTTCGGCAACGCGCGGCGCGGAGTCATCGAGATAGTTGGTGGTGAGAATGGTGACGCGCTTTTCGTTGTAGCGAGTGGTGAGGATATGTCCGATGGTTTCCAAGGCCCACGCGGAGGGCTTGCTGGCGCCGAGATCATCGAGCAACAGCACTTCAATGCTGAGGACCGGCTCGAGCACTCCCGCTTCCGTGGACTGGTTCGTTGTGTTGTAACTTCCCTGGATTTCCTTCAGCAGCTCGCGGTAATCGTAGAAAAGCGCGTCGTGACCTCGCGCGATGAGCTGTTTCGCGACGGCGACAGCGAGATGAGTTTTGCCGACTCCGCAGGGGCCCATGAGCAGCAAGCCCGCGTCCATGGTGAGCGGATAATCACGCGCAAAGCCCTCCACGAGGAGTTTGGCGCGGGCCAGGCTGTGATTGAAGGCGGGGGCCTGAGGCGCGGCTTCGTAAACGTCCGTTTCAAAGCTATCGAAATCACAATGCTCGTAGCGGACGGGAATTCGCGAGCGGGCGAGCGAGCGCGTGGTGCGCTCGGATTCGACACAATCGCAGAGAACGGCGATGCGGGGCAGGCCCGCGCTGGGGCCGGTCTTCTTATCCACCGAAAAGGTGCTTGCGCCGGCGGCCGCGGCCCTGCGCGCGGCTTCGGCGGGAACCGTGGCGACGGCGGGAGAAAGTTCTTCCTCTCCCTGGACGATTTTCCAGCCGGTGCCGCCGCAGCGTGGGCAATCGGAACGCGCCATCACTTGAGAATAGGCGCAGAAGCGGGGCGGCGCAAGGTGACGCGGTTGTGGAAAGCAGGTGGGGTTGTGAATAAAAAGGAAGGGGGTGGAGCGCCGCAGACCTAGTAATTCGGAGCGACGGAGCGAAAGGGGATGTGGACGATGGCTTCCAGGTCAACGGGAACACCGTTGCGCGTGGCGGGCTGGAACTTCCATTCGGCAAGCGCTTCCATGGCGTTCTTGTCGAGAACTGAATCGAGCGAGCGAATGACCTGGATGCTATCCACGGTTCCGTTGGCGCGGATGATGGCGTAGAGGACAACTTCGCCCTGAATGCCCGCCTGGCGTTGCGCGGGAGGATAGCGCGGGTCCACTTTGCGCAGCGGCACAGGGCCGGAAAGCTCGCCGGATTTCTCCGGGACAGGAAAAGAGGCGTTCCTGTGGCTCCGGTTTTCCTCCAGCTCGGCAAATTTCAAAATCCAACTCCCGCTGACACTGGAGGTGTTCGGCGTATTGACGTGGAGCGTGTAGAATTGGCGCTCGCCAAAAATCTGTTCGGGTGTCGCGCCGGACTTGACCTTTTCGGCGACGGCATCAGCGGGATTCGCAGGAGGCGCGGCGGCGGGCCTGGAGGAAGGCGGCGCGGCAGTCATCCCGGGAGTCACGTGAAGCGAGGGCAAGGAATATCCTCCCGGGCGGCCGATGCCCAACCCGGAGATCCCTGCTGAACTTTTGGGATTTCCGCCGGTAATGCTGACGCCGGGAACCACGAGGCCCGATCCTCCTCCGGTTGCGTTGCCCCCCGGACTGACGGGGCCTCCGCCCGCGCCGCCATTTCCTGCTCCGCCATTTGGAGAGCCACCGGGAGTGCCGGGCTGCGTGCCCTCCGGAGAAATGGAAACATTTGCGGAGAGGTTGCCCGCGGGAATTCCGCTGGGTGGCGGTGCTGGAGCAGG
>JBGOTC010000266.1:0-4368 GCA_041476305.1 Terriglobia bacterium | reverse complement strand
GATTTGCGCCTGCTTCAGCGCGAGGAATAGCTCCTGCATCTGCTTGTTATTCCCTGAATTCAACCCAGGAATGGGCAGGGGAGCTTTTTTCTTTGAGGGATCCTTGCCGCTCTTGTTGTGGACAAAGTCCGCGACTGCCTCGGGACGCAGTGGGGGAAGCTCCTGCTCGGCCTGGCCGGGATAAGCCAAAGTCAGTCGAATCGCCGACAGGTTAATGCGGATGGGGACAGCGCCCTCGTTCTTGAAATAGACGTCGATGGCAACAATTCCCGCTTCAAAGGGGGTCTTTTTGCCAAAGCGTTGCTTGTAATTATCCTCTTTTGTCCAGGGATCGACGGCCACCGTGAGTCCCTGATGCGAATCACGCGCGCGAAGTGTAGCGGGGTCCTTACGAGGAGCAGGTGGCTGCGATTCTTGCGCGTGTGTGAACAGGGAAGCGCTGAAAAGGATCAACGAGGCGGAACAGGCGATCGAAGAAAAGCGTCGAGTCATTTCATTTCCTACCCATGCTTATGGCCGAGAGCTAGGATGCACGCCAGGGAAGGAAGTGTCGCCTGCCGCGCCCTAAGTACCCCTATAATATCCGGCTTGGGGGAATGGTGGCAGAACTTGATACGAACCCTGATGGTTCGGACGGCAAGCTGAGCGCCTCGGGAACGGAAGCGCGCGGTTCCGTCGCGCTGGAAAACACGAATGTATCTTGTCTATAGTCTGCTGACCGCTATCGGCGCGATTATCGCGCTGCCTTACTTTTTCATTCAGGGGCTACGCAAAGGGAAGTACTTTTCGAACCTGGCGGCCAGATTTGGGCGAGTTCCGCTGGAAGTTCAATCGAGAAGCGCCGGATGTATTTGGGTCCACGCGGTTTCGGTGGGGGAAGTCCTTGCCGGACTGCCCCTGGCGCGGGAACTCAAGCAGCGGTTTCCCGGCCGCCCGCTCGTCGTGTCCACCACCACCGCAACCGGGCAGAATCTGGCGCGCGAACGGTTCGATTTCGCGGACGGCGTTTTCTACTTTCCGTTTGATTGGGCGTGGATTGTGCGGCGAACATTCCGAGCCATCCGTCCCGCATGTGTCGTGGTTTTGGAAACGGAGCTGTGGCCGAATTTCCTGCGCGAAGCGCGGCGGTCAAGGGTTCCGGTGGTCTTCGCAAACGGACGCATATCGGAGCGGTCATTCCGCCGGCACCAGCGCGTGCTGAAATTGTTTGGGCTGTTTCTGCGGGGATTTTACACGCGCGTCCTGGCCTGTGCGGACCTGTTCCTGATGCAGAGTGAGGGGGACGCCTCGCGCTTGCGCGCGATGGGCGCGCTTCCGGATCGCATCATGGTCACGGGTAACTTGAAATACGATTCGCCACTGGCGGCCGCGACACCGCTGGAAGGTTGGCTCAGCGACGTTGTGGCTCGGAATGGCCGCAGGCCACTGATCGTTGCCGGGAGCGTTACATCCGGGGAAGAGCCGCTCGTCCTGATTGCATTTGGTGTGTTGCAGGGCGAGATGCGCAATGCGCTTCTGGTGCTCGCGCCGCGCAAGCCGGAGCGCTTCGATGCAGCGGCGCGGCACATTGAAGAGTCCCAGAGAGGCTATCTGCGAAGGAGCCAGGTGGGAAATGCTGTGAACGGCGGACCTGGGCTTGCGGAAGGGATGAGCGTTTTTCTGCTGGACAGCATCGGCGAACTGGGCGGGCTTTACCGTCTCGCGGATGCGGTCTTTGTGGGTGGTTCGCTGGTCCCTGCGGGCGGGCACAACCTGCTGGAGCCTGCCGGTTTTGGGCAGACACCCTTGTTCGGACCCTCGATGGAGAACTTTCAAGAAGTCGCGAACACATTTCTTGCGCGAGGCGCCGCGCGTCAAGTGGAAAACCCGGAGGACCTTGGCGTGGCCTGGATTGAGTTGATTGAAAACCCTGAAAAGCGAAAGCAGATGGGTGAGCTGGCGCGCAAGATTGTGGAAGAGAACCGTGGAGCAACCAGGCGGACGATCGATCGCATTGCTGGATTGCTGCCGGCTGACTTTGGATCCCAAAGTGGACCGCGCAATCCCCGGTCGCAGGGGACTGCATCAGCGAAGTCAGGAAGTGTTGCGTGAGATGGTGGCTGTGGCCCGCTTCGTTAATTTGGGGAGCGGCGGCGCGAGTGCGGGCGCAGGTCTATCGACGCGGATTGCTCCGCGCCGAGCAATTGCCGGGAACCGTTGTCAGCGTAGGTAACTTGACAGCGGGAGGGACCGGGAAGACTCCAATGGTGCTGTGGCTTGCCGGTCAGTTTCATGATGCCGGGAAGCGCGTCGGAATTCTGACACGGGGCTATCGAGCGGAGACAGCAGGCTCGGGAGGCATTCCACAAAGCGACGAGGTGGCCATCTACCGCGAACGATTGAGGGGGCGAGCGGAATTGGGCGTTGGCGCAGACCGGTTTGCTAATGGAGAAGTCCTCGCGCGACATGGCGTGGATTGCTTCATTCTGGATGATGGTTTCCAGCACATGCAACTTGCGCGCGATGCGGATATTGTGTTGCTGGATGCGACAGATCCATTTGGAGGGGGACATCTTCTTCCCGCGGGGATGCTTCGAGAACCGGCGTCAGCACTGGCGCGAGCGGACATCGCGGTCATCACTCGCAGCGAACATGCGCCTGGAATTGAAGCGGGCGTACGGCGATACACGAACGCGCCGGTTTTTTACGCAGTCACGGAACTGGAAACGATCCTGCCGTTTTCGAGTGCGTCTGCCGGTGGTTCGGCCGGCTTCCATCGAGAAGCGAGCGCGTTCGCATTCTGCGGAATCGGAAACCCGAATGCGTTCTACGAGGATCTCCGCAAGTGGGGGATCCGGGTCGCGGGGAGCAGGAGTTTTGCAGACCATCACGTCTATTCTGAGGAGGAAGTCACTGCGCTGGAGGAGAAGGCGCGTGCGACGGGAGCGAGCGCGTTGATCTGCACGGAGAAGGACGTGTTCAATTTGCGAAATGCGGGAGCATCAAAGCTCCCTCTCTATTTTGCGAGAACTTCACTCAAAGTGGTGAATAGCGGCAAATTCCTGGAGGCCATCCAAGAAGCGATCAAGAAGCGCCGCCGACCCGCGGATTCGCAATGGTGACTTGTTGAAAAGCGCTTTATCCGGTATTCCTATGTACCGGATTTTGTCCGGCAAAATAAAGGGGGATTTCGTTGAGCGCCGACTTGACTCGGCTTGAGGAGATCGTCGAGAAGTTCTTACAGCAGAAAGTGGTGCTGCTGGGTGATTTTGTGGCGGACCGCTTTGTCTTCGGAGAGATCTCGCGCGTTTCGCGGGAGGCGCCCGTGCTCATCCTGCGGCATCGCGAGACGCATCTTGTGCCCGGCGGCGGTGCGAATGCGGCGAATAATCTTGCCGACCTTGGCGCTCAAGTGTTTCCTGTCGGGCCGGTGGGAGATGACGATGCGGGGCGCGCCCTGATTGAGTATTTTCGGAAGAAACGCGTGGATGTATCAGGGATGCGGCGCGTGCGCGGTTGGACCACCCCGGTCAAGACACGCTACCTTGCCGGATGGACCCACACGACTCAACAACAAGTCCTGCGCATGGACCACGAGCCAAGGGAACTACTTTCCGCGCAAACGCAGAAGGCGCTCGTCGGAAAGGCCGCGCAACGCATGCTCCGCGCGCCGATTGTGCTGGCGTCCGATTATGGATTTGGCACCGTGACGCCTGCGGCGATCCGGACGCTACGCAGGCTGGGCGGGAAGAAACTCGTCCTCACTCTTGATTCGCGTCACGAACTGGGGAGCTACCGCGATGCGGGTGTGACCGCGGCGACGCCGAATGAAGCCGAGTTGGAGTCGCTTTACCACTCACGAATTGGAAGCGATGCGGGAAAGCTCGAACAGCTTGGAACCAGGACATTGCGAGCACTAGGGCTTGAGGCACTCTTGGTGACGAGAGGCAAGGACGGAATGGTGGTCTTCGAGCGCGGCAAGAAATCCAGGGCGATCCCCATCTACGGTTCGGAAGAAGCGGCTGATGTGACCGGCGCGGGCGATACGGTGATCGCCGCGTTTACCCTGGCGCTGGCCGCGGGAGCGAATTTTGGAGAAGCCGCGGAACTCGCGAACTATGCCGGCGGCATCGTGGTCATGAAGCGCGGAACGGCGACGGTGAGCAGGGAAGAGCTGCTCGCCGTACTGCGCCTGGAGGCAACAGGGAAAGATGCCGGTGGCTCCGGCTCCAATGCGCTCACCTGAGATCGCGGGCATGGTCTCGGAGCGATGAGCGGCCGGCCAAGCTTTTGGGTTCGTTGGCGCGTCCCTCTCAGTTATCCGCTGGCGTTAGCAAGCCTTTGGCTGGCATGGCCCACACGAACTTCATTGTGTGTGGGCGCGGGAGT
>JBGOTC010000265.1:0-4373 GCA_041476305.1 Terriglobia bacterium | reverse complement strand
TGTCGAAGCCGCGCACCCTGCCTTTGACGTCACCCCCGCGCGCTTCATCGCCGCCATCATCACCGAGCAGGGCGTCGCCCGCGCCCCCTACGCCGAATCCCTCCGCCGCCTTGCCGCCCTCTCCTCCACCCCCAAGCCCTGAGACTTTGTGCTTCGTGTTTTTCTTGCGCTGTCATCCTGAGCGAAGCGAAGGACCTGTGTGACAGCTCCACCTCGGATTTCTTTTCTTCGCGGAGCGATAGTTTTTGTAGCCCGGGTTCCGAATCCGCCGAAGGCTATGCGAAGGCGCGCTTTTCGTGCCCCGATGATTTGCATAGGGGCGGGCCGACCCGGGGGTTTTGACTTTCTCTTCTGCTTCTTAGAGGCCCGAAGGTTCTGCCGGCAGGGTAGGCAGGTCGTGCCGCAATGCCTCGCCCGCATGGAGGACTTTAGCCCCTGACGGCCTGTGTTGGGAGGGCACGACTTCAGTCGTGCCGCAATACCTCTCCCGCATGAAGGGCTTTAGCCCCTGCGGTTACTTCTCCGGCGTCAACGACGCGTAATACCCCTTCTTCGACACCACAATATAATCCCGCCCCTTTGATCCAAACGAGTTCGTCAGTTTCACATCCAGCCGGTGAAATTTCCCGTCCGCCGATTTGTGCCCCGGGTAATACCCCAGCGTGTATCGCGTCTTCAACCGCTCCATCAGCGATTGAAATGCAACGAACAGCGAACCTTCCTTCTGCGAATCGAAAATCTCTCCGCCCGTCTGCTGCACCAGTCTCCCGACGTTAATCAGTCCCCGGATGCTCTTGGCCAGCAGCCGGTCGGAGAGCGGATTATCCCCGGGGACTTTCAGGCTATAGACGGAGACTCCCGCCGCCATCGCGTGCCGGATCGTTTCGTCCGCGCTCAGCCCGCCGTTATCCGTCGGCACGTTGTCGCTCACCAGCACAATCACGCGCCGCTCGTCTGGAGCAGAGCGCAGCAATGCATCGGACGCCTCCGCCATCGCTCCATTGATGTTGGTGCTCCCGCCCGCCCGCAGCGTCGCGATTTCGTCCACGATCTTCTGCTTGTCCTTGGTCAGCGCGATGCGCTGGTTCACCTCATTGGAAAATGTGAACAGTGTCACTTCGTCTTCGGGTTTCAGCGCGCGCAATGCTGTCACCGCCGCGTCGCGCAGCGGTTGCAGAAACGGCCGGATGGATTCGCTCACATCCACCACCAGCGCCACCGCCAATGGCAATTCATCCCGGCTGAAATGCGAGATGTGCTGCGCCTGCCCGTCTTCCGTCAGGATGAAATCGTCCTGGTGTAGTCCGGTCATCGCCACTCCCGCCTTGGTCTTCACCGTTGCCTCCAGCAGCACCAGCCGGACGTCCACGCGCAGGGGCGCCTGTCCTTGTGGCGGCGTTGCGAAAGAGGAAATCGCCGGGATCAAGAGCGCCGTGAATGCCAGAAACGCAGCCGCGCGGCGCATCGTGCGCCGCGCGCTTGCATCACTCGAACTGTCGTGTGAATCTCGCACCCGGGCCCCGGACATGTCTCTGAGCATAGCTCAGTATTGCGGCGGCTCGAGCAGCTCTTCGTCTTCCAGATTCTGTGGTTTCCCGGGGATGATCTTGATCTTGGTTCCGAAGTACTTGTAATTCTCATATTTCACGGTCATCACGATGCGGACGTCTCCTTCCGGGAAGTGCATAATGTCGTCCGCGTGTGTATACGTGGGGAACCAGTAGTTGGCGGAAATATTTTCGCGGATGGTTTCAAATCGAGGAAAGAGTTGATTGACTTCCCCCTTCTTCACCTTGATTCCGTGGATCGCCTGCCCCAGAGACTTCACGATATTCAGGTCTTTGTCATCCACCCAGATGCGTCCCTTGAAATAGGCCTTCCCTTTTTCAACCTGCTTCGGCGTCACATCGAAAACATACGTCGTCAGTTCATCCACCCGCTCATGCGTCACGTACTTGATTTCGTATTTCGGTAGTTCCTCTGCCGTCAGCACAAATGGTTGGATGTCTTGTATGTCCTGCATGTCTTCAGGAGTCAATATGAGCAACTGCAACGTATTTCCCGGCGCGAAAGAAACCCTCTCAATTCGTTTCCCCTCGGGAGTGAAAATAATGTCGCTGATCATGTGGTACCGCCCGCCCGCCTCGCCGAGGGCGTCGTATTCCTTAATTGTGACTGTCTGCCTGTAGGTGTAATTCCCGCGCGCTTCCTTGAATTCCGCCTCGCGCGCCGCAAACTTCTGGATGATTTCCTCCACCGGCAGGGTCGGCGGCGGCAATTCGCCCCCTCCGCCGGAGGATTCCGCTCCTGGCGTCTGCGGAGGCGTCTTCACGGTGGTCCCCGCATCAGTCGCTCCCGAGGCCGATTTCGGCGGAGGGATGCGCACCGGCGGCGGCTTGATTGGCCCGCTCGTTTGTGCCGCGGCAGTCATCGCCGCCAGCATCGCAAGAACCACGCCGCCAAAGAGTCGTGACATTCTCAATTTCCCATCCATCATGGCTTCCCTCTGCCCCTCCATTATCCCACAATCTAGGAACACCACGCCGCACCGCGGGTTGCATCGCGCGCCTCTTGTTTTGAAGCGTCTCGAAACGCGGGGATTCTATGGTCTTGCGCCGGCCACGGGAGCCACGCGCGGCGCGTAATACCCCTTCTTCGCGCGAATCGTGTAGGTGTGTCCTTTTCCCCCGAATTGCGGCGCCAGCCGCACATCAATGTTGTGGAATTTTCCGTCCGCCTTCATGTTCGTGGGATAAAAACCGATGGTGTACCGGGTTTTCATCCGCTCCACCCAATATTGCAGAGCCGCGTCCAGCGATCCCGGCAATTGCACATCAAAAACTTCTCCGCCCGTATCGTGAGCCAGACTGGTGACGTCTACATAATCCGCTTCGGCTGCCAGGTTTTCGTCCCGGATGGCCAGCGCTTGCGCGATCGCGTCGTTCCCCTTCGCGTCTTTCTTGTTTCCTCCCGCGATCTTCATGTATTTGGGCTTTGCATTGACTCCCGGGACCTTCACGCTATAGACCACCGCATCCGCTTCCAGCACCGCGTTCAACACTTCCTTTCGCCCCGCCTCGGAAGGAACGCTCGGCACGTTGTCGCTAACCAGCAGAATCACTCGCCGCGCCCTTGGTGCCCGTATTCGTAAATACGCCGCCGCCCGGTAAATCGCGCCGTTGATGTTCGTCCCGCCATCCGCGACAAACGAAGGGATCTGCCCGGCCACCGTACCTTTATTGGAGGTCAACTCCAGACGCGTTTCCACATCCGTTGAAAACGTGAACAGCGCGACCTGGTCCTCTGCCTTCAATGCCGCGAGCGAAGCCGCCGTCGCCTTGCGAATCTCTTCCAGGTAGGGCTTGATCGACCGGCTTAGGTCCACGACCAGCGCGACCGCCAGCGGCATCTCGTCTCGCGTGCAGTAAACCACTTCCTGCTGGTTCCTCTCATCCGTCAGAACGAAGTCGCTCGCCTTCAATCCATCCATCACCTGTCCTTTCGCATCCCGGACAGATACATCCAATAGCACCTGGTCCACTCTGACTTGAATCGGCGCCTGCACGCGCTGTTGAACGGGAGGCTGTGGCGTCGTGGGTTGTTGCGCTCCCGAAACCATCGTGGCAAATCCTACAAGGACCACTGCCATCGTGAAAAGCCGCATCCTCGTCACCGCTCCCGATGTTTGTGACACTTGTCTTCGCATAGTCCAATCCTCTTCCACTTCCCCGCCTTGGCGCAAGCGCCGCCCTGCCTCGCAACATTCTGATTCCCCAGCCTCACCTGAAGATGCCCGGCCGCATCCGCCACCTGTGAATATCACCCCCTTGTTCCTTGACTCCCGCCCCCTCCCCTAGTATCATCACCTTCTGCTTTTTAGCCTTCCTGCGGGACAGGGGGGATTGCTCTTTGACAATCGAATAAGACATGCCAGAACCCGTTTGGTTCAAACCGGCTCTGCTTCGGCAGGGACGGAGTTTTGAGTGAATCGAGCGACTTAACAAGTTCGTTTTGAAGTCTGGTCCCTCGGCTTGCCGGGGGATTTTGATTTTCAAGACAACCAGTTTCAAATGAGAGTTTGATCCTGGCTCAGAGCGAACGCTGGCGGCGTGCTTAACACATGCAAGTCGAGTGCGCAGCTCTCTGTAGCAATACAGGGAGTGGGCGCACGGCGCACGGGTGCGTAACACGTGGGCAACATGCCCTTGGATGGGGAATAACCCCGCGAAAGCGGGGCTAATACCGCATAACATTCCGGGAACCGTGGTTCCTGGACTCAAAGCCGTAAGGCGTCCGAGGAGTGGCCCGCGCACGATTAGCTTGTTGGCGAGGTAACGGCTCACCAAGGCTTTGATCGTTAGCCGGTCTGAGAG
>JBGOTC010000264.1:0-4441 GCA_041476305.1 Terriglobia bacterium | reverse complement strand
CGCCTTCGATGCCATTCCGAATTCCCCCCAGTTTTGAAGAGCAGCCAAAAAAGATTCATCCTGCTCAATATATCACACGGCTTTGTGACTGTTCAACCTATTGAACAGTTTCAGATCGAGAATTTCTTTCATAAACTGCTGGAAATGAAGGCTATTCCACCGTAATTGCACCACTTGCGAGCATGTTGACCAGGTCGGCATTTGCAACCAGAAAATCATACCGGGGGAGTTCCGGAGGCAATACCCAAACCATCTGCTCGAAGGCCTGCTCGGGATTGGAGATTGGTTTGGAGGCTATCCTCGCGGTGAAGAAGACCACTTCAACGGGGTCCGGCCGCTCCGGATACTTGTAAGCCGTGCGATAAATCTCCGGGCCGATGGTCGCCTGCACGCCGAGTTCTTCGGCCAATTCGCGAATGAGCGCGGCTTCGAGCGTTTCATTTGTTTTGACCTTGCCGCCGGGGAATTCCCACTTGAGAGGGAAAGCGGCTTCCCGCCTGCGCTGGCAAATCAACAGGCGTGAATCCCGCGCGATGAGACCGGCGACCACTCGCGTCATGAACGCTTCCGCATCGTTTTCCATCCAGACGGATCGTCTGCGATGGTGGGATGAAAGATCCGCAGCAATTCGCGCGCGCCGAGCAAGAGAGGCGGGCCGGGAGTGTTGAGCCATTCATCGCGGACCACGAAAACTCGTTGATTGCGAACCGCAGGGACATCGCGCCACGCAGGGAATGCGAGTGCGCGCTGTGGATCTGGCTTGTCGCCGGTCGCGGCCCACGCAAGCACGATGATCTCGGGTTGCGCCTCCGCTACCTGGGCGTCTGAAACGCGTTTGCCCGCGGGCACAACCATTCGTCCACCAGCGATTTCAACGAGCTCCGCGACCCATGGTGGGGAAGCGATCCGGGGATGGGGCCAAGCCTCGCAATAGACGCGCGGACGATCTTTCGCGCGGAATGATTTTGTTCGAGCGCGGATGGAATTGAATTCGCGCCGCATTTGTTCGGTGAGTTTCTTCGCGGCGGCGGACCGCCCGGCAATGGAGCCGAGCAACAGGATGTCGGATTCCACATCCGCGAGCGATCGCGGATTCATCGCCAGAAATGTAAGGGGATGTTCGAGCAGCTTCGCGACTGTCTCCTGCCTGTACGGCACAGAACCAATTACCAGGGAAGGTCGCAAGCTTACGACACTTTCGGGATCGAGCGCCCAGCAGTCGCCCACGCGCGGAAGATCCGCGACTTGGGGAGCTACGTCTGCGCACCACTTGGAAACTCCCACAAGTTGATTCCTGGCGCCGAGCGCTACAAGGATGGATGTAGCACTCGGAGCGAGAGAAACAATCCGGTGCGATGGTTGGCGAGCGCCCATCGAGGACTTGCCGGCGTTCACTGCCGCACGGGGTTGGAAATCGGCGGAGCGGGATATTCCGGCAACTTTCCCTTGGCGCGATCGTCCCGGCGGACTTCCAGCTCATCGAAGAGCATGGAGGGGCTGATGACCGTGCCGAGGATATTCCCTGAGCGATTGCTGACGAATGGATCGTTGCCCACGGCAATCAGTTCGTTGCGCAGGCCGCGCACATCGAGTTCATTAAGGAGCGCGCCACGCACCAATTCTTCATGTCCGTCGCTGACATAAACGCGATAGAGGAGCCGAGGAGAGGTCAAGCCGCCAAAAGTCTCGATGCGATAGCCATAAGGTTTCCCCATGTCCTTGCACATCTGAATGAGCTTCTGCTTCAACGCTTCGGGTGACTGGGATTCGCTGGAAGTCAGGGTGAGCACCCCATAGTGGGGTTGTGGCGCGCTACCGGGAGCGGCCCGGCCATGACCATTGGAAACGAGAAAGTCCGGAATGGGTTGGCGGCCAATGAGGTAGTTCACAAGCTCGCCCTTTTGCACCACGGTCACCGGCGAAACGCGCACGCCTTCGTCATCAAATACATAACTGCCCACCAGGCTGTGCCCCTGAAAGCTGGTTATGGTGGGGTCGTCGATGATGGTGATGAAAGTCGGGAGCACGCGGCTCTTGAAGGCGGAAGCGAAGGGGCCGACGGTGCGACCGCCGCGACCCGGCGGTGGCTTGCGCGCGCCCAGATTGTCGCCGATCAGAGTGGCCAGGACGTCGCTTGCGGCATCGGGGGAAAGTAGCACGGGCCCACGGTACTCCTCATCCACCACGGGCGCGTTGCGCAAGGCGGTGAGTGTGCCGAGCATTGTGCGGGCATCGGCGACAAACTTGGCCTCGCTGGGCACTTCCTCGGGCCTGCCGACCAATACTTGCGGCGACCGGGTGATCTGCATCCCGTCTTTGGCTTGCAAAGAGCCGTTCAGTGTCAGGATGTAAATTGTCTTGCCGGACTTCGTGAGCGCGCCCTCCGTGTTCAAGAAATATTCTGTACGCGCCCTGAATTGAGCGGAGGCGTTCATCATCTGAATCTCGGGTTCCTCGCGATAAAGAGCCGTGGCCGCTTTCAACATGTGTTCTGTGGCCGCTTGATCCATCGTGAGAGTCGCGCCGGGGCCTACGGCAACCAACGGCGGAGCGTGCGAGAAGTCATCCACATTTTGGTCGGGGTTGATCTCCTTCAGCATCGCTTGCTTGGCGGCGAGCGCTTCCACAGCCTGCTTGTAGGCCACGTCGGTCAGCATCCAAAGCGCGTGGCGAAGTGCGTAGACATCGTTTTCGATGGTGACGTTTTCCGCGATGCCCTGGCCGGGGCCGAAATAGCTGTCCTGCTTATAGTCTCCGATGCGCACCACCGCGCGGAGCCTCCGCTGGTGGATGCGCTGACTCAAGCGCAAATCGCCGAATGCCGCGTCGGCGTCAAACTCGTCGACCTCGGTCATACGGTATTCGATGTAATAGGGGCGCGCGACATTGTCCATTTTCAATAGGTTCTTGGAGCGCTCCAATTCCGCCAGCATGGCTTGTAAGACCGGGTCGCCGGCCGCCGCCGTGGTTTGTTGCGCGCTGGGAAACACGGGGCTCGCCTGCGCCGAAGCTGGACGCGCACTGGCGAAAAACAATGTCACGCCGAGGACGAGGATCGATGCGAAGCGAATACCCACAATCTTTCGCGAAGAGTTCATCGCGCGCCTCCCGCCGTCCGCGGAGAAGCAGGATTGAAATTGGCAGAACCGGTGGACTGCGTTCCCGGTGGAGGCAGAATGGGAGGGCGCTCTCGTCCATGCGCGCGCTTCTGAACTTCCAGTTCGCTGAACAGCATTGCGGGCGCGGACGCCGAAACCGGAACAAAGCCGGATTCAGCTCCGCACACACCGTTGAAGATTTCCGTCTTCTGGCCTGTAGCCAAAATGCGCTGAAGCGCGGCAAGTGGAGTCCCCACGATGTCCACGCCGCGGACAAGTTCGTCGGGCCTGCCGTCGGCGTAAACGCGCCAGACGATCACCGGCAGAATCTGGAATGCCTGTGGAGCTTCGCGCTGCGTCAACGTGAAGCCGCCTTCCACATCTTCAAAATACAAACCGTAAGGCTTGCCCTGCCGTTTGATCTCATCAATGAATTTCTTTCGCAGGTCCGCTTCCGGCACGGTGTTCTTGGAAATGACCATCAAATTTCCCTGGCGACCCGTGGCCATCCGGCCCGGTTGGCGCCTTCCATGTCCATTGGATTGGCCGAAGTTGGCGATGGGGATGCGCGACATCAGAAATCCCTTCAGGATGCCATCCTTTATCAGCTCGACGCGCTGCGCGGGCACGCCCTCATTGTCGAATGAATAGGTCCCGGCCAGGTCCACGCCATTCAGTTGCTTCAGTGTGGGGTCGTCCACCACGCTCAAAAAACTGGGAAGCACCGCTTCATTCACTTTCTTCGTAAATGTCTGGCCTTCCTCCTCCCCTCGCTGGCGATGGCCTTCCAGGCGGTGCCCCAAGACCTCGTGAAAGAAAACCGCAGCCGCCCGTCCGGAGAGCAGCGCCGGGCCTTCAAACGGATCCGCGACCGATGCCGAGCGCAAAGCCTTCAAATCCGCGGCCATCTTTTCAATCTTCGCGGAGATTTCCGCCGCGGACGGGAGTTGCTCGGGAGTGGCGGCCTGAAAAGTTTCCACGCGGAGAAGCTCCATGCCGTCGTCAGCGCGCGTTTCCGCCTCGAGGACCATGCGGGCCTGGTGTCCCGGCTCAACCAGCAGAGTGTCGTCGGTCGAGACCATGTATTCCGTTGTCTGGTCAAAACTCAGCGACGCGATGGAGTTGTAAATGAACGGATATTTCTTGAACTCCGCCGAGTAGCCGCGAACTTTGTCCTCCCATTCCTTCTTGTGAATCGTCACCTGTGGCCCGGACGCCGTTTGCGCCTTGTGGGGCTGCTCGGTCGCGAAATCGGGCGACTTATCTTCCTCTTCGGATTGCACGGCCTTTTGGGTCTTCACCTGCAGGAATGCTGCGGAGGCCTGGCGATACTCATTGTTGGT
>JBGOTC010000263.1:0-4453 GCA_041476305.1 Terriglobia bacterium | reverse complement strand
TGGTTGTCGTGCGAGACGCCCGTGGTCAACTTGTTTCAAACCTTTCACGTGATGATTTCAAAGTTCTGGATAATGGCAAAGAGCAGAAAATTTCACACTTCTCTCTCGAAAAACACTCTGGAACTGAAGATGTTGTAAGGACGCCATCGGATGGAAAGATCCCATCCGGAGGGTCGCCTGCAACTGTGCGGCCCGGGAAGAGACGCTATATCGCCCTGGTATTCGATGATATTTCGATGCCCGCGCCGGATGCGGTGAATTCCCGGCGTGCAGCAGAGCAATTCGTGCGTGAGAGTCTTTCGGTCCAGGACCTCGTCGGAGTTTTCACGACCTCCGCGCTTGTCATTCAGAATTTTACAGGCGACAGGGACGCACTGATCGGCGCTCTTGCCAAGGTCCAATCTCACTTTCGGCGCCCCGACTACGGGCCCGGGACGTGCCCGCAGATTGGCGTGTATCAGGCTTACATGATTCTGAGATCCGAAGGTGTTCATAGCCCTTACCTGGACTTGGCCCTTGATCAGATCAAAGTGTGCCCCAACGCGCACTGTCAGGGATCTGGATCAAATGCAGTTGGATGCATCGAGGCGCAAGCCCGGGAAACGGTTGCCCTGGCAGAACAATACGGCCTTGATAGTTTCGGAGTCATTGACGACGTAATCCGCGCGCTCTCAAAAACCTCGGGACAGAAGATCATGCTTCTCGCCTCCACGGGCTTCTGGTCACAGACCCTTCCGCAGCAACGTGAAAGGGTCATCGACGCTGCTCTGCATGCGGGAGTCGTCATCAATGCGCTTGATGCAAAAGGGCTTCACATGCAAGGGTACTTCGCCAGCTCGGAAGGTCCACCAATCACGATGAGGGGATCAGATGCCATGTTGCAGCAGGAATTCAATATTCGCCAGAGCGACATGCTTGATGACCCCCTGGCGATGCTTGCCGACGCAACCGGCGGCCGCTTCTTTCACAACAATAACGATCTGGGGCGTGGCCTGCGCGAAATGGCTGCCGTGCCTGAGGTCTCATACGTGCTGGGTTTTTCTCCGGACAACCCGAAACCCGATGGAAAATTTCACGAATTGAAAGTGATAGTGATCGGGCACAAGGATTACACCGTCACGACACGCAAGGGCTACTTTGTGCCGCTGCCGGAAAAACATCCCGAACGCACGGCGGCTGGCCGCCGCGTAGAATTGGACCATGAAGTCTTAGCGGGCGGCGCTCGTAACGCCATCCCAGTGGAATTGGATACGGAAGCCACCTCGGACAACAGTGGTGGCGGCATTCTGAAGGTGAGCCTCAAAATCAATATTCAGAGACTTCCATTCGCGCGCCGCAACGACCGAAGTGTGCAGCGGCTCATCCTGGTCACCGCGCTCTTTGACACCAAGAATCATTTTCTGAAGGGCGTGCAAGGCATCATGGACCTGGATCTGACTGACGCCACGCTCGCGCAGCTTTCGACTCGGGGCCTGGATGCCAAGCTCTCCTTACAGGCTCCACCCGGAACCTACCGTCTGCGGCAGGTAGTTCAAGAAGAGGCCAGCGGACGCTTGACAGCGCTAGACCGCCAGGTGGAAATCCAACAGACTGCGCATTAACTGTCCATTTCACATTCCTGCTTCTTGTTTAGCAAACCCGATAAGGGCTGCGACCAGATCTTAGGCATGCCGAAAGAAGGAATGGGGGATTTAGTGATTTTCGCTGGGCACCCCTATCCGAAATGGGAGGAACGGAAGGCGCGACGGTGGTATAATCATTGACGGAGAAGAAGTGTAGGCCCGCCGAAAATGTGGCGGGCTTTGTCGTTTCTGGGTGCATAGTGGCATCCGTATCCGAAATTGGCGCGGCCGGCGCACCCGGCGAAGTAAGCGAAGTGATTACATGAGTCAAGTCAAAGGCAGTCGGCATCACCTTTTGAGGATTGGCTTCGGAAGGATCCTCGGGATTTCAGTTGTCTTCTCTCTGGTCTCTTTGGCCCCCATTTCAATTGCAATATGTCAGTCCACTGGTCAGACCGCGCGTATTGACACTCCAATGTATTCGGCGATTGCAGCAACAGTCTATGAGGGGAAATCGGCAGCATCACCGGATGGGAAAAAGAACGTCTCCATCAAGCTCCTCGATCTCAACGACGAAGACGTTCCAGCTAGAGTGACCGTAACCATTGGAAAGATGCGGCTAGATGCGAAAATCCGATTCGGACTGGATACTGAGATCCTCTGGAGTCCTGACTCAGAAGCATTTGCTTTGACAGGAAGCCATGAAGGCGCCGGTGGGCAATACGAGACTGCTGTGTTCTACGTGAATGATACAAAGCTGCGAGTTGTTGGGCTCACGATCCTAATCGAGAGGGCGTTTGGGCACCCCTTCAACTGTTGGATGCCGGAAGTCCCAAACGTTGTGGCCGTCAAATGGTTGGTCCCATCAAGGAAACTCTTGGTAGCTGCCCAAGTCAATTTCCATACAAATTGTGACAGTTTTGGGACATTCAGAGCCTACGTAGTCGATTTGACGGGACCGCTTGTCATTAGGTCTTACAACCAAATCCAAGCGAAGAAGTTATTTGGTCAGGACCTGGGACGGATGCTCCTGGAATCGGATGACAATTGCATTCGGGACCCCAAATCATGTGTGGTGAATGCTTACTCTCAGTGATTGAGACGTACATGCAAAATGAATTACCAGAACAAGAGGGAATCAGAAGCGAGTGTAGGCGGAGAGGTGGAAGGGTACGATGACGTTCTGGATCAGCCTGATTGTGATTGCAGCAGTCATCGTGGCGCTGATTGCCGTGTTCGGCGCCAAAGAAGAAAAACTGTACGACAGCGAGGAAGAGTTCGAGGCGGATGCGAAGCGGCAATCGTTGATCGGCGCGGGGATAGTGGAACTGCACAAGGTGTTCCAGCCGCACCGCGCGAAGCAGATCATGGAAGAGAAGATCCGGGTGAAGCAGGAGAAGAACTTTTCCGGGGACAAGCCTCATGATCCCCCGCCGCCCGATCCGCCGAAAGAGGACTGAACTGCCCCGGGCGCGCCCTCCCGCGGCGGCTTGACCTTTTCTCGGGGCGATTGCACACTTCTGAAGTTTCCCTTGCGCGAAAGGCCCGCGCTTCCCCATGCCTGAAGAAAAGGGACTGCTGATCGTTTATACCGGCCCCGGCAAGGGGAAAACTACCTGCGCGCTGGGGACGGCGTTCCGCGCGGTGGGGCAGGGACTGCGCGTGCTGATGGTGCAGTTCATCAAGGGCTCGTGGCATTACGGCGAGCTGGACGCCGCGAAAATGCTGGGCGACGACAAAATTGAGATCCGTCCCATGGGCCGCGGGTTCGTGAAGATTGGCGGCGCGGAAACCGATCCCGAAGACATCCGCCTGTGCGAAGAGGCGTGGAAGTTCGCGGTGGAGCAGATGCGCAGCGGGCGATACGACCTGGTGGTGTTGGACGAAATTAATTATGTGATCAGCTACAAAATGCTGGACGCAGAGAAAGTAGTGGAGGAACTGCGGCGGCGGCCCGAGCGGCTGCACGTAATCTGTACGGGACGCAGCGCGCATCCGAAGCTCGTGGAGCTGGCCGACCTGGTGACGGAGATGCGCGAGGTGAAGCACCCCTACGCCAAGGGCATTCTCGCGCAGCGTGGGATAGACTATTGAGAGCGAACTACAGCGACAGATTCCGGTTTCACAAAATTTAACAACGAGATCCAAGTATGGCCTGGTTCAAACGCGAAAAGAAGTCCATTGATAAGCCGGTGCCCCCGGACGAGCGGAGCGTAAAGACCGAGGGGCTGTGGACGAAGTGTCCCTCGTGCCGGACGATCATCTGGAAAAAGGACCTGGAAGCCAATTTTCACGTTTGCACGAAATGCCAGAACCATTTCCCGATTGGAGCGGAGAAGCGGCTGGAACTGCTGCTCGATGGGCACTGGATGGAGCACGACGCGGAGATGGCCTCCACGGACCCGCTGAAATTCACGGGGCTGAAAGTCTATTCCGCTCAACTGCGGGATGCACAGCGCAAGCTGGGGATGAAAGATGCGCTCGTGACCGCCGAGGGCACGCTGAACGGACGGCCGGTGGTGTGCTGCGCGATGGAGTTCCGGTTTATCGGCGGCTCGATGGGCGCGGTGGTGGGCGAAAAAGTCACGCGGGCCATCGAGCTGGCCATGTCCAAAAAAATTCCGCTGGTGGTTGTCTCCGCGTCGTCGGGCGCGCGCATGCAGGAAGGCACCATCTCACTGATGCAGCTGGCCAAAGTTTCGGCGGCGCTGGCGCGGCTGGATGAGGTGCGCGTGCCGTACATTTCCGTGCTGACCGATCCCACCACCGGCGGCGTCAGCGCGAGCTTCGCGATGCTCGGGGACCTGAACATCGCGGAGCCGGGCGCGCTGATCGGGTTCGCGGGGCCGCGGGTGATCGAGCAGACCATCCGGCAAAAACTGCCCGAAGGA